>NZ_ABCK01000014.1 GCF_000170755.1 Lentisphaera araneosa HTCC2155 | reverse complement strand
TATCGCTAAGTACAATCGTAAGAAAGGTTCACATCGCTTTATAGATAACAGGAAATATACCAAGAAATACTTTGCAGAGCTAGGGTTCTTTTCACTGGAAGAGGCTTGGCTATTGGAATCTCAGTCTCTTCGGAGTAAGCATTGACCGGAGAGCCGTATGCGGGAGATCCGCACGTACGGTTCGGAAGGAGGGGAGGCTCCGCAAGGAGCTTTCCCTACCCTTATCCAGGGTAAAGGTAAAGGGGGTGTTAGGACAAAGAGAGTAGAGCTTTGGAGTGGCTTGCGGCGGCCATCGTAGGCAGAGTGCTTGTCACTGTGGACAGATGGGTGAATACAGGAGTTAGGAGAAGTTTTTAATATTAAGGTATGGAGTATAAGTGATGGCTAAAATGAAAGATTTTGAGGTATACCTAAAGTCTCAGCACGTGGTGGAAAAGGAATTAAAGTTTTATTTAATTTGGGTAAATCAGTTTGCGAGTTTTTGCGAAAGGAAGGGGTGTTCTCCTTGGGATGGTTCTTCTTTGTTGGCATTTGAGACGTATTTGAGAAGTTCGCATGAGGATTGGCAGGTAGATCAAGCAGGTAAGGCGGTACGCCATTATGTTTATTGGCGTCGCAAGTCAGATGCATCAGTGCCTCAAGTTGTAAGTAAAGTAAAGGCGACGGAAGAGAGTCAAGTTACTAAGGAGTACTTGGCTAAGTTGGTGGAAGTTATGCGTCTGCAGCGCAAGAGTTACAAAACGGAACAGGCCTATGGCAGTTGGGTTGTACGCTACTTGGCTTTTGTTAAGGGGGAGGGCTTGAATGGCGAAAACGTGACCCGGTTTATAAGTTATTTGGCAGTGGATAAGGATGTGGCGGCCTCGACTCAGAATCAGGCTTTTAATGCCTTGGTATACTTTTTTCGTTATGTCTTGGAGAAAGAGTTAGGAGATTTGTCGCAATCATTAAGGGCCGTTAGAAAAGCAAAGCTTCCAGTAGTTTTTACACGCGATGAGGTCATGGCTTTGATGTCGGTGATGGAAGGTGTTCCCTTGTTGATGGTTCGCTTGATTTATGGTGGTGGCCTACGTCATAGCGAGGCGTACCGTTTGCGTATCAAGGATGTGGATACGGCTCGCATGTGTTTGACGATACGTAGTGGCAAAGGGGATAAGGATAGGGAAGTTCCTTTGGGTGATAGTTTGTTGGAAGATTTAAAAAATCACCTAGCTCAGATTCGCAAATTGTATGATGTAGATAGAGCTGAAGAGGTGGCGGGCTGTTATTTGCCAAATGCTTTGGAACGTAAGTCAGTGAATAAGGGTAAGGAATGGGCGTGGTTTTGGTTATTCCCAGCAAGTACGTTATCAATAGACCCTCGTGCAGATGTTCTGAGACGTCATCATGTTGCCCCTGGGTACTTATCGAATCATTATAAGAATGCCATTGAAAAGGCGGGGATAAGTAAGTCTGCGACGGTTCATACGCTGAGGCATAGTTTTGCAACGCATGTTTTGGAGGATGGGTATGATATACGTACTCTGCAGGAGATTATGGGGCATAATGATGTGAATACTACTCAGATTTACACGCATGTTATGGGCAAGCATAAATCGAATGTGACGAGCCCTTTGGATAAATTGCGGTTGCCACCGCGGGCGAATGGAGGGAAATAGATAGGAAAAAGGAGTCGCTTAACAGCGGGTTGCAGCTGTCACCGCGGGCGGATAAAGGCGGAGAGGAGAGAGTAAGGGGAAGTTGGGTAGAACTGATGCGGATGAGCCATCCGCGATCCCAGGGGAGAGGTAAAGGGTGGGGGCGAAAAAGGAATTATAGAAAAAAGGGGGCATTAGGAAAAGGAATTAGGGGTAAGGCCGCTTAACAGCGGGCGGATGGATGAGCGAAACAGGTGAAAAGTGTTTGGAAATCGGAAATTTCTGACAGAAAGCATTACGCATAGGAGTGCCTTAAATGGTGTCTATCTTGTTAAATCCTTTTTTGAGATAAGTCTTACTATTACGCTAGTTTGTTAGCAAATGAAGTAGACTCGAACTTTGATTAAATCGTCATATTTAGTTTTGCAAGCTTTTTTTGAGCAAAAAAAAGCACTTACATTTCTGTAAGTGCTTGATTTGCAAAGTCGGAACGACAGGATTTGAACCTGCGACACCATGTCCCCCAGACATGTGCGCTACCAGACTGCGCTACGTTCCGTTGGTGCATAGAGAATAACGTCATTTTAGCCTGCGTCAATCATAGATTTTGAGTTTTTAGAGGATTTTGCCAGAGAGGATACTTTTTTGTCTATTTGAGTCTATTTCTAAGGATTTAAACACGAAGTTTTTAGGGGATTAATTGGCAAAATTGGATAAGTCAAGTCTTTCAAACGCTGCAATTATTGAATCAGCAATATTTTTTTTGTAAATATACATTTATACTGTTGAGAAAATTTTGTTTTACATATCCTCAAGTGGAATAAACAATGAATAGGAGCGCCCACTTCTTTCAAGAATTGCAACTGAAAGAACTTTGGGAACACCATCCTCTATAAATATAAAAGGACGTTCCATTCGCGCAGCATCAACTGCTTTACCATCATGCCTATCATAAGAAAGTTTTGTTACTTTGTAATGTTTGGCTTTTTTCCAATTTATACCATCTTCAGAAGTTATCATAGCCATGTAACCAAAAGCGTGATAAACAGCATAATAACGCATTCTCTTTTGATCATACCATACAAAAGGGTCTTCTGAATTTAAGTTGCCTACTGCGGGTTTTGGTAAGATTTTCCAAGGGCCAGTAGGGCTATCTGCGAGTGCGACTGCTTGGCTTCGGACTAGTTTTTTTTGATTCGGTTTATCGCCACGAACAAACATAAGGTATCCACCATCAGGTCGTTTAGTGATTGCCGGATTACAGGTGATGTTTACAATGGGAAGGCTAGGTTCTATAAGTGGTTTATCAAAGCGTTTCCAAGGGCCATTAATACTATCAGAAACCGCTACACCAATACGTTGATTTTCTCTCACGAGATTTCTGAATTCATCACCTAACTTACCGTGTCTAGCTTGGTTCATTTGATCTTTGCTTAATACACGGTCACCAGTATTTGTCGATATATAGTAAAGGTAATATTTTCCATCATAAAACTTAATTCTTGGGTTATGAGCCGTGTACGCATCCCAGTGTCCCAAACCTCGGCCTTTAAGTACAACTTCTTTATGCTTATATGGGCCAGCGGGTGAGTCAGATACAGCATGTGATATTACCCCGTCAGTAAGCCATGAACTAAAGCTGAATTCGTCGAGCATTTGAGCGTAAAAAATATGGTACTTGCCATCCTCTCCTTTTATTATTGAAGAGCCCCAATTACAGGCATTGGCATCACGAAAAATATTGTCATCGGTAACTTTTTGGATTTTGCTTTTTAGATCGAGAGTATCCGTTTGCTTGTGATTAAACACGGATTTTTGTTCAGCTAAAGCGAGACTAGATGTTAGTAAGCTCAATAAAATAAAAGTGAGTATCTTTAAATTTTTCATAATCATTTCCCTAAATTATTTATTCTGTACGTTTATCTTTTCTTATGTAGTATCATAAGTTTATTTTATATGCTGATTTAAATAAAGGCAATTTTATGGGATGTTTTAGAGTATCGTCGAACAGGTTTTGATAAGTAATTACTTAGGATTTTCGATATATCTAAGTATAGAATTTATAGTGTTTAGCTCTGGGGCCTTAGAATGGGAACTGAGTAAAAAACACTAAAAATATTGGGATGATTTAAAGTAAGATAAAAGGCTTTTCTGATAATCTATTAGATGAAACCGAATAACCGAAAAGATGTGTATAAATATGTGCTAGCAGCCTTGAATAAAGATGATGGTTAAACCAATCATGAAGATGCCGCCGATGACGGATTTTAAACCATCGTGTTTTTTGAAGGCTCTGGGGTCGTGTTTTTCGGAAGGCTTCTTGAGGTTGAAGAGGTGCAATACAATTGCAATAATGATTAGGATCCAGCCCAATGTTTTGTCCTTGGATTAAGTTGGTTGAAATTTAAGCTTTTTTATCTGAGTTTAATTCTTTTTTACTGGCGTCTTTCTTAGCTTGACTCAAGCAACGACCACATATGTTTTGATTGGGAAGAGCTAAATGAGTGCATTCTTTTTCTTCACCGGATTTGGTGACTTTTATGTTTTGGCAGTATTTAGACATTTATGTATCTTCCTTAGTTAAGAACTAAATTGGTTTGAGCGAGTATGAATTAATAAAAATGACTTATAAGTATTCTACTTTATCGTGATTCTGCGAATCGAGCAAATACTTATTTTCTTAATTTATCTATGATAAGCACTACTTTATACATTTCATTTCGGGGCTTTTCTATTCGCAAGCTTGAACGAAGCTTACTGAATTGCCTAGTTCAAATGTCTTGAATTCAGGCGAAGGACTTTTAAAGTGCAAAAAAGAGAAAGAATTTGTATACCTTAAAATCTCCCTGTGAATTTCAATTAGAAGTCAAGAAGAGTCGTTTTCTGGCTCATGCCGTGCCGATTGCGGATGTTCAGCAAGCGCTGGACTTTTTTGCGGAGAAAAGCATTGCTTCGGCGCGACATAATTGTTGGGCGTTCAAGGTGGGAAATGATTATCGTTTTAATGATGATGGTGAACCCTCGGGGACAGCGGGCAAACCGATTTTGTCGGCAATTGAATATGCGGATCTAACGAATGTGGCGGTCTTAGTTATTCGTTGGTTCGGGGGGATCAAGTTAGGGACGGGCGGGCTTTGTCGAGCTTATGGAGGAAGTGCCTCAGATTGCTTAAAGTCAGGGGAGTTCATTGAGCTGCGTTCTTTCCGTTCTTTTGAGTTTAAAACGAATTTTGATTTAGCAGCGCAAGTTCATCATGTCTTTAAACTGCATCCGCCAGAAGCTATTGAAGAAGATTATCAAGCCGATGGTGTTTTGTGGAAAGTAAAACTTGATGAAGCTTTGATCAAAGCTTTTCAAGATGAGCTCAAGCAAGTGAGTCGAGGTCAGGTTACTCTGCAGGAGCTCAAGTTATGAAAGCTTTATTACGCGAAGTTAAACAGGCTTTAAAGCTCAATTTAAAACCTGGCTTAGTCCTGCAAGCAGTGGCGATTACGCTTTTGCTTTCTTATTATAATTCCTCTACGGTTCAGCAAAAGCTTGTGGCTTTGACCGATTTAAAGGCTGAGAACCCTTACTTATTTTCAGGCTTATCAACGGCACTTTTTGCAGGTGCTTTACCCTATATAATTTTGGCCTTGAGTAAGCGCGTCGTTTTTAATATCAATCTTTTACTCTTTATGTTTCTTTTTTGGTTTTGGAAGGGAACGGAAATCGAATTGTTCTACTCCTTCCAAGCGGATCTCTTTGGTTCATCAAGTGAGGTCAGTGTGATTATCAAGAAGGTGTTGTTTGATCAGTTTGTGTTTAGTACCTTTTACGCCGTGCCCTGCATTGTCATTATTTATCAATGGAAGGACGTGAACTTCTCTTTTCGTCATTGGAAAGAGAAGTTGAATAAAGGTCTTTTTATCGTGCGTATCCCTACCGTGATGGTTTCCAATTGGCTCGTTTGGATTCCCGCTTGCGCGGTGATTTACGCAATGCCCGATGCCCTACAGGTGCCTTTATCCAATATCATTGGTTGCTTTTACGTCCTCATGATTGAGGTGCTTTGTAAGCCGTCGCCTTCGGCGTAGGAAGCGGCAACAAGTTGCCTTGGGTAGCGTTCGCTGTGCTCACTTAGGTAGCGTTCGCTGTGCTCACTTAGGTAGCGTTCGCTGTGCTCACTTAGGTAGCGTTCGCTGTGCTCACTTAGGTAGCGTTCGCTGTGCTCACTTAGGTAGCGTTCGCTGTGCTCACTTAGGTAGCGTTCGCTGTGCTCACTTAGGTAGCGTTCGCTGTGCTCACTTAGGTAGCGTTCGCTGTGCTCACTTAGGTAGCGTTCGCTGTGCTCACTTAGGTTGCGCTTCGCTTAGGTTGCGCTTCGCTTAGGTAGCGTTCGCTGTGCTCACTTAGGTAGCGTTCGCTGTGCTCACTTAGGTAGCGCTTCGCTTAGGTTGCGCTTCGCTTAGGTAGCGTTCGCTGTGCTCACTTAGGTAGCGTTCGCTGTGCTCACTTAGGTTGCGCTTCGCTGGGGATTAATTGAAAGATCTTCGGGATCTTATAAGAGCTTTGAGCATAGTTGTGATTTTGAGAGTTTCGTTTTTTGCGTATTCAGAAAATTCATTGTTTAAGAATGGAACTTTTTCTCCAATAATAATTTGTGTGCGAAGCTCAGCGCATGATGCTTTAGCTACAGATAAAAAATATAATGTTTCTTTATTTGATTCACGATCAAAGCCTTCCGCTATGTTACTCGGTATAGACAAAGCTGAACGTGTTATTTGATCTTTAAAGCCGTAATCTGTGAGCGTTTTAGTTTGCTTATAAACTAAAATGCTAAGTTCAACAGATGTTTTCCATACTTCCAAATCTTCAAATTTCATAACAATTCTCCAAATCCATTTCAACTTAAATAAGGTCATTTGTCCGTGAGGTGTAATTGTCCCCTTACGTACAGATATTTAGTTTTTCTGAGAGTTCAAGTCATTGATGATGGTTTCGTATTGTGAGTCCACCTTTGCGTCCGTATTGATGATTTGCTCTAAGACAAACCCGCGGTCCTTGTACTCTAAAATAATGGCTTCGTATTCTTTTATCAGTCGTGGCGTGTTTCCAACAACTTTGGCGATTTCATTGATATTCATATCCTTTTTGTAACAGATAAGAACCTGTTTAAATTTGCTGATATAACGCTGGATAGCCTGGAATGAATGATAAGTCTCACGACTTACTTGTTGAACGCTGAGTTTCTTTATGAAAAGTTTTTCTATTATGATTTTTTTGTGCGTGAGAGTTGGCCCCATATCATGTATTGAACCTCTTCTAGGTAAAACCTCATTGTGTTCCAGTTCCCATTCTTTAATATACTTACCCACAGTTGGTGGAGAGATCTTTAAAAGAATGGCTAATTCAACCGAGGTCATACAGCCACCTTGCTCATAACTTTGTTTAAGCATCCTTGCAACAGCTTCCTTTTTCATGTCTCTGAGCTTCTTACCGTCTTTGCGCTCTTGAATATCTTCTGCTCGTACTAAATCTAGGATAATACTCACTAAAGGTGTTTGACTGATCTTTTTTCCGTATGATTTAGTCGCATTTTTATCAGTGGTCACCCATGGCGTCTGACCCGGTTTTAAATGAGAAGTTTCAGGGTAGTATTTATTGACCATAGAGATAATAGCTGAGCTCAAAACTTGCCGAGTCCTCATTCCTCCCAGTTGCGGACACTCCTCAGAGAAAAAAGCTGTTAAAGCTCCAGCAAAAGTTTTATATTGTTGTGGTCCGTAAGTTGCTTCATTCGCTGAAATATGCGTCTTCATGCTCTGCTCCATACGGGATTTGATAGATTCGACAGTAGTGAGTCTTTTTTTTCGCCAACTTCCTTATAGTATTCATCTCCTGTAAGCAGGATTTCATCCAGACGATGTTTGAACATATCTTTATTCTTAAACTCGTCGTAAATCTTAAGGAATGTCTTCACGCCGCGTTGTGAGATTCCTGCAACTACCGCGATTTCATGGTCAGTGAAGCTCTTCCCTACCCGTAAGTAAACCGCAACTTTAAACTTTTGAAGGTAACTCTCAACGGCGCCCATCGAATGTTTTGTAGCACTCGCAACTTCAACTTCTTCTTTGCCTTCCACCCAATGACGAATGACCAATTCACGGTGTGTAACTCCAGGACCAATATCTTTTTGTTGGCCACGCGTCGGAATGACAATACCTTCCTCTTGTAAGTGTTTGACATCACGTCGGATCGTTTTTGTATCACACATCAACAGCTTGGCCAAATCCTCCTGGCTTAATAGACCTCCTTGATCGCGGGCCTCTTCGCTCAAACGTATTAATCTGCGCTGACGGCGAACAACTTGCCGTTGTTTATTTTTTCTATTGGGCAACTCTTCTTCGTCAAAATCACTGAATACACTTAGAGTGACGCTTATCATTTCACAGTCTTTGAGTGCCTTACCTGCACCTTCCTTGGCCGAGACGCAGTTGTACTTGAGTTGACCTTCTTTCAGTTCCTTTTGGCTGTAGGAAAAATAGACCTCATCTATCATGCGAACCAGTTCTTTGGCTTCCCAAGGACTTAGGCCCGCTCCATGAACCGCCAAGTGACTCATTTGCTGATTCATTGTTTTTAAAGACAGGCGACGACTTTGATTTTCTTGAGAGTTCGCTATTTGTATACTCATGGTGTAGTGCTCCTTATTTTTTGCTTTTGGTAGAACAATTTATAAGGGGACACTACACTTTTTTAGTATCTAGTGATACTTACCGGACAAATGACTGAATCGTAAATAAGTTAAGCTTTAAGAGAGATAAAACCAAAGAAAAATATATAAAACCCAAGCGAAGCGCTACCCAAGGCAACTTGTTGCCGCCACCTAAGTGCGAAGCACGCAACCCAAGCGTCAGCGCAAACTAAGGCAACTTGTTGCCGTCACCTAAGCGAAGCGCAACCTAAGCGAAGCGCAAGCCAAGCGAAGCGCAAGCCAAGCTCGAAACGAGCTTCTAAATCATATACTCGAGGTTGTTGCCGTTGATGCGTTCGTGGAGGGCGTTGATGGCGGCTTCTGAATTAGGATAGAAGTTGTTGAGGCCGATGAGTTCGTCGAGCTGAGTTTTCTGGATCATTTCGCAAGCTTCGGGCGGCAGACCCGCAAAGACTAATTCGACTTTATTCTTTTTTAAGTCTTTAACTAAGTTTCTTAGGCCCCATTCGCCAGAGGCATCAATTCGATTAATGGACTGAGCTTCAATGAGCATGTAGCGCGTATTTTTATTCTTGGCTAAGCAAGTAATAATCGATTCTTCGAAGGCTTCGACACTGGCAAAAAAGATGGCACAGCGAAAGCGTAGAGCAGAAATATGGTGTGAGCGCGTACGTAAATGAAGGGGGCATTTTTCGCTCCAGTCAAAGACATCGATGCGCGGTTTCATGGTGCGGTAGAGGTAGGCGGCAATCGAGATTCCAGCTCCCCATAAAAATCCATCCATAATTGATGGAGCAAAACAGAGTGTGGCCACAAAAGTAAAAATAGCGACTATGCCCTCGCGGCGCATGACCCGCCAGGAGACGCGAATGGGTTCAAAATCAATCAGGCCAAAAGTTGAGCTGATAATCATCGCGGATAGGGTGGCCTTGGGTAAGTAATAAAGTGCAGGAGTCAAAAAGAGCAGCACAAGAATCACGGTGATGACGGCAAAAATATTACTCATTCCCGTACGAGCGCCACTGGCAAGGTTGAGTGCTGAACGAGTGAAAGATGAACCCACGGGATAAGCTTGAGCAAAGGAACCTGCAATGGAGCCCACACCTTGACCAATGAGTTCTTGGTCGAGATTCATCGGTTGACGAGTTTTGAGACTGATAGCTTTGGAAATGGAGACAGTTTCAACAAATCCAATAAGAGTAATCATGATAGAGGCAGGGATAAGTGTGATGAGAGTATCGAGCCATTGACCATGGCTATTTTGCGGAAAGCGCAAAGCGGGGAATGAGCTGGGGATCTCACCTACAATGAGGCTTTCGTTGACCACGTCACATTTCCAAAAGACAAAGCAGGAACAAGCGACAATGACTAGAGGCCAAGGGATTTTACGGTAGATTTTTTTGAGGTAAACGAGGCCAATTAAAGAAAGGGTTCCAGTAATAGCGCTGAGGGGATGGATTTGATCTATTTTATCGGAAAAGTGAGCAAAGCTTTTGATGAGGCCCATGAATTCTTGCTCAATATAAACTTCTGTGACGCCGAGCAATTTAGGCAATTGGGAAAGGGCTATAACGATTGCCGCAGCATTGGTGAAACCCGCAATGACTGGATGAGAAATTAAATTAACTAAACTCGATAATTTAAATACCCCCATGAGCAAACGACAGATCCCTACAGTGAGGGATAATAAAATGGCGAGCTCTATGTAGCGGGCATCGCGAAATTCAGGGGGGATATCTTGGACTAAGGGGAATAAGACAGAAGCGGTAATAATCCCTGTCATTGCTGTCGGGCCTCCAGAGATTTGTGCCATGCTACCAAATAAAGCCATGAGCGCGACAGGGATAATAGCCGCATATAAGCCGTAGCGAACGGGTAAGCCTGCGAGTTCCGCATAAGCCATTGATTGAGGGACGAGGAGCAAAGCCACCGTGATGCCGGCAATGAGGTCATCTTTAAGATTGATTGATTTCATGGGAAACCAATTAACAAAGGGGAAGAGCTTCTTAGTCATCTGATTACTACTTCATCTAGAAATTCATTTGTAAGATTAGATATGGCTAATCTACAAGTTCAAATGTGATTTATTAAACTTTTGACTAAAGTAGAAGTAGGCCGAGGAAAATCAAACTCTTTGCATGCAATAAACTGGTTATTGGGATGCATTTAATGTCTTTCCGTCGTAATCGCTCATGCGTTGGCTAAGCTGATTTTGTTTTGTGAGTGATTTATGGGCGAGTTTTTTGAGGCGATAGGCCTTGTGGAAGTGTTGGGCGTTTTGAGTGTAAAGTCGGTTGAGGCTGATGTGGTCACGTTTCTCGGCTAAGGCGGATTTGATTTCATCAATCGTATAGAGCTGTTCGAGCTTGAGTGCCTGAACTTGTTCTTTGAAATTAAACTCTTTATACATTTCCATGTGGCGCTGACGATTGAGCCGTTCTTTTTCGATGTTGACTTGCTCCTCTTGCTTAAGCTGACTATTAACTTGCACTAGGTTTTGAGGTCGCAAGCTAATGAATTGAGCTTCTTTGCTTTGCTTATCCTTGACTAGCATGCGACCGCTATAGTTACTGGCTATAATTTTGTCATTGTGGTAAAGGGCCGTGAGCAAGGGGGCTCGCTGTTTACAGTCGTAGTTGGCAATTTGCTTGTAATTGGCATCGTGAACACGGATGAAGCGGTCGTGACCAGTACTGCAGATCTCACCTTTTTGGTTAAAACTCACACTATTGATGTAGCCTTTGTGGGGTTTTAATGTTTTGAGTGAACTCGCTTTTTGAGGATCAAAAAACATGATGCTCGAATCTTCACTTGACGAGGCAAACACTTTTGAGTCTGGTCGCCAAGAAATTGCGCTAATGCGACCCTTGTGTTTATAGAGCGTATGGAGCTTTGATAATTCTTGGGCATCCCAAATAATGATTTGCCCATTGCGATCACCGCTAGCAAGGTATTTGCCATTGGGACTAAAACGCAGTGCTGAAACCCATTCGGAATGGGCTTTCTCTTCTATCAGCAACTCTTTGTTTTCCAAGCTATAAATTTTGATTTTTTTGTCATTGGAACCAATGGCGAGGAGTTTCATGTCGGGACTTATATGAGCCACGTGCACATCCATTGGATCGTGCTTTAAAGTGAAGATTCGGCATCCACTGTTCACATGCCAAATCACACAGAAACCTTCATTGCCAATATGACCACCAGCGGCTAATAAATACTGACCATCAGCACTGAAACTCAAATCATTAATATTACCCTCGGGGAAATCTAAATAACCCAAGAGCTTCTGTGTGTCGCTGTGGTAGAGTGAAACTTGTTTGTAGAGACCAAAGGCAATAAGAGGGGAGAAAGGACTCGCTGCCATGCTCCTGGCAGGTCCATGGTGCTGATGAAAATGCCAGGGAATGAGGTTGAGTTGCTGGGGCATGATGACTTGCCCTTTTTTGCTTTCGCTGGCTTTAAAGGCATCATTTTTCACAAAGATCTTCTTTTTACTACTGCGGTTCTCAAGCCCCCCACCGAGAATCCATCGTTTGATCATTTCCACATCATTTTTATTCATGTGAGCACCTTTGGGAGGCATGCGAATATCGCTATCATTTGTAGTGATACACTCAAATAGGACCGAGCTCTCGGGGTCGCCAGCTTCAATAATGCTCCCGGCAGATGAACCTGCCATCGTTTGGGCATAGGAAGTCAGGTCGAGTCCACCTTTGGCTTTATTGGCATTATGGCATTCACTACAATCTGCTTTAAAAATTTGGCGGACGTGGTCGTCGTAGGTGACCTTCTGGGCTTGAAGAGAGCCACAGAAAAGTAGAGTGATAAGTATGCTGTGAAATTTAGCGAACAAAAATAAACTCCTTTGAGTTTAAGATGGCCCAAAAAACATCTTGGTGAAGGTCGCGGGGGTTTTCTGGATTGGTATAGAGTGCTTTAAGCTTTTCCATCTCCTGTGCAGTGGGAGGACGAGATAGCGCTCGAATATAGAGTGTGTTGATGAATTTTTCCGGATCCCATTTTTCATTCATGGCTCGTTGAACAAAAGGGCTGCCGTTAATTTTATCATTAATAGTTTTACCATTAAGTAATTCGAGTGATTGAGCGAGATTCGGTTCAGTCATAGATTCGCAGGCAATAGTGGGGCTCTTGCGGTTGACGCGGCCGAAGGTGTTGAGGAAAGAGCTGCCAGAGTTGCTGACGAGTAATTGAGTGGCTTTGGCATCCATATAGCTATTGCTAAAGTAATTTTTGGTTTCGGTGATTTGAGTGATGGCATTGAGCAAGACCTCAGCGCGTATACGGCGTATGGGTGCCGTGGCAAAGTATTTATCTAAGTTTCCTTTCGAGTCTAAACTTGAACTGGCAAGGCTATAAGTATTTGACTTACAGATATCTTTGGCAAGGCGAATGAGGTCGAAGTCGTACTCGATAAACTTTTTGCTGAGTGCGTCCAGTAACTCGGGATTGGCAGGGGGATTACTCAGACGGCGATCATCAACAGGATGAATAATGCCGCGGCCAAAGAAATGTTCCCACATGCGATTGGCAAGGGTCGAGGCGAAGTAGGGGTTTTGTTTATCAGTTAGCCAATCAGCCAAAAGCTTGCGACGATCGATTTTTTTATCTGTGGGAGTCTCTCCACCAAGGAATTTTGGATCGAGAGCTTTTTTGTAGACGGGGTGTTTGATATCGCCAGAATTTTTATTGTAGACGATTTGAGCACGGGGGTCTTCCGCGTTCTTACGACCAACATGCGCAAAGAAAGAGGAGTAAGAGTAGTAGTCGTCCATAGTCCAGCGATCAAAAGGGTGGTTGTGGCATTGCGAGCATTGCAAACGGATACCCATAAAGACTTGAGCGACGTTTTCACTGATGATTTTATTATCATTTTGAATTTGATAAAAGTTGGCTGCGGGATTCGCAAAACTATTGCCTGAAGCAGTGATCAGTTGGTGAGTGATCTCGTTAAACTTCTTGCCTTGGTGAAACTGGTCGCGAACCCAAGATGAGTACAAAATCACGTTTTTGAGGTCGTAATTGTTGTCAGTACGGATTTGTAAGAGTTCGCTAAACTTCATAGCCCAAAGATCCATGAAATCAGGACTTTGAACAAGTTTGTCCACTAAGAGGTCTCGTTTGTTTGTCGTTTTATCATTGATAAAAGCATGATACTCATCTTCATTTGGTAAGCGCCCACAGAGATCGATATAGAGGCGGCGGATAAAGACTTGATCACTACAAAGTTTATTGGGCTGCATGCGCAGGCGTTGCCATTTATTATTGTTGGCTTTGTCGATATAATTTTTCTCGGCGATTGCAGTGAAAGTTTCAGCTTTTTCGGGGATAACAATGCAAGTGCTGAGGGCATTTAGCGTGCCGTAACGTACCATGAGGTGGGCTTCACCAGGAATTTTTGAACTAATAAAAGATTTGTCTTCTACTTCTGCAGAACTCGAGTCACTAGTGAAGAAGGCGCAGAGGTCGGTGACGTCGCGGTCAGTACCATCGGAATAAGTAACGCGAACAGAAATTTTTTGCTTGGCCTTGCCGAACATCACTGAACGCTTTGGGAAGACTTCTAGTTTGACGGCTTTTTTAATATCTTTTTGATCGACGGGGGCGCCACTTTCGAGCCAAGAAAGAATTGTTTTATAGTGTTTTGAATCCTTTTCGAAGAGCTTACCTCCCGTGTGTGGAACCGTTTTGACAGCTTTTTGGAGGAGTAGGCTATCTGCAGGAACGGCTAAGTTAATACGACGTCCAGATAGATCGAATTTAATACGTCGAAAATCACCCATGGGGTCGTAACCAAAGAGGGAGAGATGAAATTTTTCTTGTCCACGAGATGCCCCGTGACAGCCACCGCTATTACATCCCGCTCCAGTAAGTACGGGAACCACGTCGAGGGCAAAGCTAGCCTTTTCTTTCTCTTCAATTTTTTTAACTTCAATGGAAAGAGTTTCAACTTTGTCTTGATAGGAGACTTTTACCGAAGTCTTCCCCTTTTTGAGAGGAATAAAGCTGGCATTCTGATATTTAACGAGAGTCGGATCTTGGATTTCAATCTTAACTTTTGAACTTAAGTCAACGGTACTTAGGTCTGCAAGGGTGCCTTGGGCCACAAAAGCTTGAGAATCAGATTTGTGATCGAGGTAGAGAGTCTTTGGAGAGATTTGGAGCTCTTCGATGGGAAGTGCCCAAAGGCTCGAAGTCCATAGGATTAAAAAGCTGATGAGATATTTCACGATGACTTCTTCTTTTTAGGTTTAGGAACGTAGATCGTGCCATTGCAACGCAAGTTTTGATTGAGCTGATGACCATTGTGAGTGAAGTCGAAACGTATGTAGCCGTTGCGGTGGTAACCGATGTTGGCACTTTCGCTAGCAGAAATTTTAAAAGTGAGGGTTTTGTCGATCTTATTAATTTCAATGGGTTCAGCCTTTATGCCATTAGGTAGGCCTAGAAGAGTCGCCTTAATTGGAAATTGTGGCGTTTTGCGAGCCGTGATATCAACTGTGATTTCTCGTTCTTGTCCGCGTTGAAGCGAGTACTGTTTCATTTTTAAATCGAAGTAATGCTCTTGGATGTCGATTTCTTGGGAATTGGAACTGAGGTTAAAATCTTTGCCCTCGTGTTTACTTATGGCATCGAAAACGAATGGCCACTTCCCCAAAGGGGTGCTTGATGAGGCTTGGATTGAGTAGTCAATTTCGTTTTTATCAGCAGGGATTTTAATTTGATCCCGCATGGAAAGGCCAGGTAAGACCGATTTGGCCTTGATGGTGACTTCGCCTTTAAAACCTTCTTTGCGATGAACGCGAATTTTACTTATGTGATTGCCAAAGCGAGGCATGGGGCTGGTGTTATTTACGATCTCGACACTGTAGGGGGCAGCAACTGTGCTCGCAGTTGCAAGTGTTTCACCACGGTAATGACGGTATTCTTTATTGTTGGGTCCCATGAGCATGATTAAGCTTTCTTTATAATGAGCCTCTTTTACTTCGGCATTTTTGACTTGTGCGGATAAGTGAGTGCTCCATAATTTTGAATCCTTTTTAAGAGAAAAAAGAACGGGGATTTTATTGCTCTTCTCGGGGTGTGCCAAAACTTTGTAGGTGAGTGTTTGAGGTAAATTGGAAAAGCTGTAATCAATTGCGGATTTCGCATTTTCGCGGTTTAAATCAAAAATAACCAAGCGATTGGATTCTGGGCTGATGTTGATCAACTGCCCTTTATGAGTTCTTTGTTGGGAGGGGTTCAAGGTGAACTTTAATTGTGGCTTTTGGTAGTCAACGAGGATGCGATAAATAAAACGAGGCGAATAGTTCTTGTTGAAGTCGCGAATTTTGACAAAGTAAGTTTCGTCTTTTTTAACTTTGCTGATCACTTTTGGGTCAAGTGAACCACTATCATCTTGTCGTTTGATGAGCTTGCCATCTTTATTATAAAACTCCAAGAGCGCATCCAATGGGGAACGCAATTGACGGGCGAGGACTTGGATCTCAAGTTGACCATCTTTGGGTGCTTTGAAACTGAACCAGTCCACATCCTGTTTTTGATCGAGTCTGCCATTGAGTGCGAGGGGGAAATCGGGGCAATGAGTCGCCTTATCTTTTTCATAGCCCTTTTCTTGGTCAAAGAAATTCTTGTGATGCGAGACGTGAAAGGGGACGTGGTGAACCGAATTTTGATCAAGTAAAATTTGCTTCATGCCTTCTTTCACGGTGATCGTTTTCTCTGTAGTGATTTCATCCCCATAGAAACAAAGTAGCTTTTCACTCTTCTTGGCTTCTGAGCCCGCAGGAAAAACTTGAATTGCATTCAGTACGGGGGCGAGGTGTAAGCGATATTCACCACCTCCGAAACGATAATCGTGAACTTGTAGGTAATAATCACCTTCATAGGTCGCAGTGAAGTTAATCATGGGGTCCTGTTTAAGTAGGAGAGAATCATCATTAAAAGCAATTTGCTTTTGATCTTTATCAAAGATTTTAATCTGACAATCATAAAAGCCAATGGCGAGGTTCAGGCATTTTAAGGAGGCCGTAATTTGCTGTCCTTTCTTTAGTTTGAAGCGGTAGTGATCGATGAAACGGTTCGTGAGCCGAGCATTAACGCTACAAGGAACAGTGAGTTCGTAGGCTTTGTCAAAGCTGAGGTTTTTGCTAGTTTTGATGATTTCAGGGTAGGGGGCAATATGGATATAACGCATATTGCTTAAGCCATCTTCACCAAGAACTCGAAAGGGGTGAAGCCCGGTTTCAGCATCAGCACTTACAGTGATTTTGACTTTTAATTTATTTTTCTCTAATTCCATTTTGTCCAATTTAATGCCCTCTTTGTAAAAAAGGATATCTTTTGCAAACTTGAAGTTACTTCCCTCGAAGACGAGCTCAGTTTGAGAGCCTTTTTGAGCTCCCATAGGGAAAAGTTTTTTGACTTCAACTAAAGCGTGGCTTGGGAGTTGAATGGAGACAAAAAGATGGAGGAACTTAAGCCAAGATGTCATTAACTACCTGACCTCCATAAACAAGGCGAACGGGTCTCTCTCCTGGAGACATAATAGCTTTATCAGGGTCAATGCCCATGAGTGTGTAGACAGTTCTTGCGTAATCCGCAACTTCTACGGGGCTATCTTCAACTGTACTTGAAGTGGTATCTGATTTTCCGTGTATATAACCGCGTTTAATGCCTCCGCCTGCCATTACCATGCTGAAAACTTTTGGGTAATGATCGCGGCCAGCGGTTTTATTGATTTTCGGAGTTCGTCCAAATTCTGAATTTAAAATGACTAAAGTGGAATCGAGTAAGCCACGTTGATCCAAGTCCTTGATGAGTGCGGCAAAAGCTTGGTCGAGTGGAGGTAGATGTTTGCGGATGCCATCGCGGATCTTGTCGTGATGATCCCAGCCACCGGCAGTGAGGGCCACGTAACGTGAACCGGCTTCCACTAAACGGCGTGCTAAAAGCAAACGTTGACCCGTTTGATTACGCCCGTACCAATCTTTGGTAGAATTCTTTTCTTTACTCAAATCAAAAGCTGCCACGGCAGTCGGGGAATTCATGAGTTTATAAGATTCTTCATTGAAGGCGTTCATGGCCGATACGATCTCGGCTTCGTGATTAATAGCTGAAAGGCTATTCATATCCGCTAAAATATTTTTACGGCGATTAAAGCGCTCTTCCGTGAGCTTGTCATGACGTTGCAAGTTTTGGACTTTGAATTTGCTACTCGAAGGGTCGCCTCCAGTAGAAAAAGGTGAGTAAGCACTACTTAAAAAGCCTCGGCCTGAGTATTCGTTAAAGGCTTTTGGAATGCAGACGTAGGGAGGGATGTCATTGCGCGTGCCCAGTTGTTGGGCGGTGATAGAACCTAAGCTCGGGTAGACAACGGCGGGGTTGGGACGGTAGCCCGTGAGCATGTTGTGGGTGCCGCGCTCGTGAGCGGCCTCACCATGAGTCATACTGCGAATAACGCAAATTTTATCGGCGACTTGAGCTGTTTTGCGCAAATTTTCGCTGAAACGTTCGCCAGTGATTTTTGTGGAGATAGAAGAAAAAGGCCCGCGGTATTCCGATGGATTATAGGGTTTGGGGTCAAAACTCTCTTGGGCAGATAAGCCACCAGGTAGGTAGATGTGAATGACTGACTTGGCGCGAATATTACCTTTGTCGGCGGCCAAGCCGGGCATGGAGAGCGCACCGCCAAAAGCGGCGCCCGCTTTGAAGAAGTTCCTGCGATTTAACATAATTTATCACCTTTATCATTCACACTATATAAATATATACGAAAAAATTATGTTATTCTTACTCCCAAATTGATTTTTGTTAAAGTTTTATTAAATATTAAAGCCAAGTTATTTAGTTGGGTTTTTCTTTGGCTTCTTTTTTGTCTTTTTATTCTTGCTTTTGGGCCAGGGCGTAACGAGAGTTCTTTCCGCTTGTTCGGTCCAAAATTTCACCATAGACTCGAGTTTTTCGGGATGTGTTTTGGCGAGGTTTTGAGTCTCACTGCGATCTTTTGAAAGGTCATAGAGTTCCCATTCAACTTCATCTTGACCATGGCGGCCTTTTGCCACAACTTTCCAATCGTCGATGCGAACGGCACGGTTGCCTTCGTGCTCCCAAAATAAATAGGGGCGTTGCTGACCTTGGCCATCAAAAATAGGGATTAAACTGATGCCTTCCATTGGAGTGATTTCTTCGTCATTAAACTCCCTGGGGTAGGAAGCTTTGCCGATTTCTACACAGGTGGCCATGATGTCAATGAGGTGGCTTGGCTGATGGCGCAGTTGATTTTTTACAGTGATTCTCTTGGGCCAGTGAGCAATGAGAGGTGTGGAGATACCACCTTCGTGAACATAATGCTTGTACATGCGAAAGGGAGTGTTGGAGACATTTGCCCAGTTGAGGCCATAACCAATTGCGGTGTCCGCAGGGCCAGGCATCACATGACCGCGACGCATGGGGAAGCCTTCACGACTCTTTTTGGGAGTCATGTCGTATTGATGTTCATCTTTGCCCATGGGACCGATATTCGCTTTTCTTTCTACTCGCGCTCCTTTAGTGTCGCGTCCATAGGCTTCCTGGCAACCACCGTTATCCTGCATGTATAAAATAAGCGTATTGTCTAATTCGCCTTTGAGTTTGAGCGTGTCGACAATTTTGCCAATGCCTTGGTCCATGCGATCAACCATCGCTGCATAAACTTCCATTTGGGCCGATTCCCATTCTTTGTCGGCGACTTGAGCCCAGTTGCCAATGGTCTCAGTATATTGGGCATTTGGAATAACACCTAGTTCTTGCGCTTTGGCAAAACGTGCTTTTCGAATGGGTTCATAACCCTGATCATACTTACCTTCATATTTTTTGATGTCTTCAGGCAAGGCGTGCAAGGGCCAATGGGCGGCCGTGTAGGCAACATACATAAAGAAGGGCTTTTGAGAATCGTGCTCATTGATGTATTTAATAGCGTTATCAGAAATGGCATCGGTGTAGTAGTAGGTCTCGGGTTGGTACTCTGGGTCGTTCTCTGGAGTGATGTATTTGTCGTCTCTTGTTAAGGAATTGGGGTCAAAAAAACTTCCTGCCCCGTGAATTGTGCCATAAAAATGATCGAAACCACGATTGAGAGGCCAGTTGTATTGTGACTCTTTATCATCATTTAGGAGGTTTTTGGTAACATGCCATTTGCCCACCATATATGTGCTGTAAGCTGCAGGTTTGAGAACTTCGGCAATGGTCACACTTGTTTTGTTTAGATCACCGCGATAGCCATCGGTTCCCCTATCACTCATCATGTGGCCTATGCCAGCTTGGTGTGGGTAGAGTCCCGTGAGGAGAGAGGCGCGAGTCGGGCAACACCGACCCGTATTATAGAATTGCGTAAATCGCAAACCTTCTTTGGCTAAACCATCGAGATTTGGGGTATCAATTTCGCCACCATAAGATCCAATATCAGTGTAGCCCATGTCATCGGAGAGGATGACGATGATATTGGGACGTTCGTCAGCAGATAAAAAACTCGTAAAAAGTAAAGCAGAAGTGGTCAGGAATTGTTTAAGCATCTCGGTTCCATAAATTATAAATTAACATCTATAATGATACACCACGAAATCTCAAAAATATCTTTTGAAGAATATTTTTTCTATGAAGGGCTTCTAAAATGAAGCCCAAATTAAAGCTTTAGGCGAGGATTTCTTTTATTACTTTGGCTTTATGGACACCAGTGAGCTTGGAGTCGAGTCCTTGGAATTTAACCGAGAGACGATGGTGATCAATACCAAAGAGATGGAGGATAGTGGCGTGCATATCGCGAACATGAACGGGATTTTCGGCAATCTCGTAACCAAATTCATCAGTTTTACCATAGTTTATGCCGCCCTTAATGCCGCCGCCGAGAACGACGTGAGTGAAGGCCGACATATGGTGATCACGGCCAGTTCCTTGAGCCATCGGTGTACGACCAAATTCACCACCAAAAACAATCAAGGTTTCATCGAGCATTCCGCGTTGTTCAAGGTCCGAGATTAAAGCAGCTGTCGCTTGGTCCGTAAGTTTAGCCGCATTGGGGAAGGCACCTTTGAGGTTGCCATGATGATCCCAGCCACGGTGGTAAAGTTGAATAAAACGTACGCCATTTTCGGCGAGCTTACGAGCCATAAGGCAGTTTGATGCGTAGGAACCATCGCCGGGTTTACAGCCATACATACCTAAAGTGGCTTTACTTTCCTTTGAGTAATCAGTGAGTGCCGGAACTGAAGTCTGCATTTTGAGGGCGAGTTCGTATTGAGCAATACGCGTTTCAATCGCGGGATCATTTTGCTTAGTTCGCAAATGTTTATTGAGTTTAGCAATATTCTCAATAAGACGTGATTGGTGATCGAGAGTGACGCCTTTTGGGGAGTTGACGTAGTGAACGGCGTCGCCCTTCGAGTTAAATTGAACCCCTTGCGTTTTACCTGGCAAGAAGCCATTGCTCCACTGACGAGAAGAAATCGGTTGTCCTTGGCCGCCACCTTGAGAAACAAGGACCACATAACCGGGTAGGTCATTGGTTTCTGCGCCAATCGCATAATTAATCCAAGAACCCATACTCGGGCGACCAGGAAGGATGGTTCCCGTATTAAATACGGTGTGCGCAGGGTCGTGATTGATTTGATCCGTATGCATCGAATTAATGACGCAGAGTTTGTCAGCATGCTTGGCTATATGAGGGAATTTATCGCTGATTTCCAAACCTGATTGACCATGTTTATGGAAATCAAAACGCCCGCCGAAACATTTGAGTTGTTTTCCCTGCAACTGAGCCAATTGCTTGCCTTTTGTCATGGATTCAGGCATGACTTTACCATCCATTTCTCGGAGGAGGGGCTTGTTATCAAAACTTTCGAGTTGAGACATGCCACCTGCCATACAGAGGTGGATGACGCGTTTGATTTTTGGATTGTAATTGGGGAAGCCAGGTGTGATCGCTTCATGAGCATTAACGGGAAGTCCCGCACTTAAACCAAGAGCACCACTTGTTTTTAAAAATGTTCTTCTATTCATAATGATCTCCTAGTATACCGTAATTGTTTCGTGAAGGTTAAGCATGATTCGAGCCACTGAAGTCCAGGCGGCTAATTCCTTTGGATCAAGCTTTGGATCAACAACTTTTAATCCTATTTTCAAGAGCTCAGTCGCTTCTTTAGGCTTATCGCTGTAGTACTTGAGCTCGGTATCGGCGATTTTTTGGAGTTGCGCCAGTTCTGTGGCATCAGGTGTACGCCCAGTTGATTTTTCGAACATCCAATGCAAGCGTTTGTTCTTGTTTTCAAAAAGTGTGAGAGTACTTTGAGCGAAGTTTTTGGCCGCTTCCACAAAACTTGGATCATTGAGTAAATTGAGGGCCTGGAGTGGGGTGTTAGATACAGATCTTGCCGCTACACACTGTTCACGACTCGGAGCATCGAAAGCTTTTAGCATGGGGTGGAGGTACGTACGTTGGCGGTGCATATAAACGCCTCTGCGGTACTGCTGATCATTATTATCAGCTTTGTAAACTCTTCTTGGAAAGTTGAGATCTTTGTAATAGCCTTCGGGTTGATAGGGCTTAACAGCAGAGCCACCTTGATTGTGGATGAGAAGTGAAGAGATTTCCAATAAGTTATCACGGAGGAGCTCAGCCTCTAAGCGCCTAGAATTTTGGCGTGCCAAATAATCGTTAAAAGGATCGTATTTTTTTAGGGTCTCTTGAGCATTACTACTTTGACGGTAAGCGCGAGAGCTCACAATAGTTTTTACTAAAGCTTTGATATCCCAGTTACTTTTCAGTTCTGTGGCAAGGAGATCGAGTAGCTCGGGATTCTCCGGTGCTTGACCTTGTGCACCGAGATCCGTAACGTCAGCAGCAAGACCACGCCCGAAGAACTGCTTCCACAAGCGATTTGCAAGGGTCCGTGAAGTGAGTGGGTTGTCCTGCGACGTGAGCCATTCTGCTAAATCGAGGCGAGTGGCGCGACCCTCTTTATTAATTTTTCCGAGGAAAGCGGGAACAGCTGGCTGAACGATTTCGCCGCTATTATCTTGCCAATTGCCTTTTGGGAGGAGGCGCACGAGACGAGGCTTAACTGCGACAGTGATTTGACAGAGTTCTCTGGTGTTCTTCTCGGTGTTTTTAAGCTTGTTTTTTAATTGAGCAATTTTTCCGTCGTGAGTACGGTATTCAGCATTGCTTAAGTAGACGAGTAATTTTTTCTTTTGAGCTCTGTTTCCTGTATGAAGGGTCTGCAAATGTTTTCCGGTGTAGAAACAGCCAGTATAAGAAGAAATTTTCAGTTTGATCCTAGGTGATTTTTCAAACTCAAGATCGACTCGGTAGTCACCTTCCATGTTGTGGTGCGGAGTCATGACAAGCGCCTGCATTTTCTTGTGATCAGCTTTCCAGCCTTGAGGATTTTTATGAATCAGGAAATGAGGATGGTAGCCACCATGGGAATGGCTCGCATCTGCATTTTTATAAGTGATAGCTTTGCCATCTTTACTAATGCTCAAACCCTTAAGTGCGGGCAGGGGCTTATCGGACTTCGGGAATTCAAAGGCAATTTGACCAGTAGCTTTATCAATTTTGATTGGTATGGAGACTTTTGCCGTGTCGATTTGTGTCTCGGCATGCACAGTGAAAAGCGAGTTGAGTTGTTTTACTTTGGCCTCTCCAAAAGTAGCCCCAGCTAAAGAAGCTTTTACAATTTCTTCTGATTTAGCTAAGTCAGCTTTGATAGGATTGATAGCAGCATATATCTCGGGCTGATTAAGTGTGATATAAGGAGGAAAGGGGTCTTCATTTCTTAATCCTCCTTTGCCAGAAGGATTGCGGTTATAAACGCCAACCTGTTGGATATCGGAAAAGAAGGCCGCAAAGGCATAAAAGTCTTTGGCCGTGAAGGGGTCGTATTTGTGATCGTGACATTCGGCACAGGCAAGTGTGCTGCCCATCCAAGCAATGGAAGTTGTGGCAACGCGGTCTTGTGCGTACTTCGCAAGGTATTCGTTTTCCTGTGCGCCACCCTCACGACTCATCATATTGAGACGATTGTATGCCGACGCAATGAGCTGATCTTGAGTCGGATTGGGGAGTAAGTCGCCAGCGAGTTGTTCCTTGGTGAATTGATCGAAAGGCATATTTTTGTTGAAGGCTTTAATGACGTAATCTCGGTAAGCTTCCACGTGCTGGATTTGATCGCCGTGGTAGCCAACCGTATCGGCGTAACGCACCAAGTCGAGCCACATCACAGCCATTTTTTCGCCAAAAGCTGGTGAAGCTAAAAATTTGTCAATCAATTTTGACCAAGCGTCAGGGGAGCTATCCTTTAGGAAGATTTGAATTTCCTGAGGGCTCGCAGGAAGTCCGCGCAGATCAAAGCTTAAACGGCGAACGAGAGTTCTTTTATCGGCTTCTTCACTAAAATCGAGCTTGTGTTCTTTGAGTTTTTTGCTAGCCAGTTGATCTACATTGCCTTGAGGTTTTTTGATGCTTGTGTACGCCCAATGAGGTTCATATTCTGCACCAGATTCTATCCACTGACGGATCGTCTCTTTCTCTTTTTGACTGAGTGGCTTGTGGTGTTTGAGGGGAGGCATGACGTCGTCTTCGTCATAAGTCATGATGCGTTCCCAAACGAGACTTTCATCGGGCTTGCCAGGAACAATAGCTGGGTCGAGAATTTTTTTCTTCCCATTCTTACTTGTGTAGTGACGCTCTTTTGCGGCCTTGTCAAAAGTGTGGAGTTGTAGCTTACCTTTTATATCATGGGCATCTGGACCATGGCAGGCATAACATTTATCTGAAAGGATGGGTAAGACGTCTTTATTAAAGTTGATATCTTTTCCCTGACTCGCTAGGGAGGAAAGTATCAATGAACCAAGTAAAATTTTCTTCATGTAAACTCCGTTGTTAAAAAACTTGTTATGCTCTATTTCCCTATCAAACCATTTTGTTACGCCAATATTTCAAAAAAAATAAAAATTTATAAAAATTAGAAATTAATTAGCTTTTTTGGTAACAAAAATGAAGTAGTGGGAAATAGTAGGTAAAGAAGAGTTGAGTTTATGAAAGAAAATACAGATTTTATACGCGAGTTTGCGCCGGTGCAGCATCACTTACATATGTACATCAGGTCACTCGTGCCTAATTTTAGTGATGCCGATGACCTGCTTCAAGAAGTGGCGGCTACAGCCTGGAAAAAGTATGAGAGCTTTGATTCAGAAAAGTCTGAGTTTAAATCCTGGCTTTTTGGCATTGCTCGCAATAAAGCCTTGCACTCAAAGCGACGTTATTTACGAACGCAAAATCTCCTCAACGAAGTTCAAATGATTAATGCAGAACAATTTTTTCTAAGAGAGGGTTTTACAGCCAGTGATGAACGTCAAGATGCGCTCAGCGAATGTATGAATCAACTCTCTGATGATCAAAGAAAGCTTTTGCTTGGCCGTTATCGCGACAAGAAAAAGAGTTATGAACTCGCAGATTTATTTAAACGCAGCGCCGAACAGGTTCGTATTCAGTTATTTCGTTTGCGTAAGGTTTTGAAGGTTTGTGTGATGGAGAAAGTGGAATTATGAAAGAGCTCGAATTACTCATAGATAAATGCCTACATGGTGAAGCATCGGAACAAGAAGAGAAACAATTGCAAGAATTGATCTCTGAGTCCGAGGAAGCTTTTGAGTTTTATTTAAAATCCATTCAGCAGCACAGTGACTTAAAAGAATGGGCAGATGCTCAAGAAATTGAAGAAAATAAGCCTATAAGCTTTCCCTTTTTACGCTGGGGTATGGCTTTAGCTGCCATTTTGGTGACGGCTTTTGTCTTGATGACACCAAGTACAGTTCAACCAAATATCCTTCTCAATATTCACTCAGTGAGTCACAATTATAAAGTGATTCGCGCTGGAGAAATGATCAAAGGGGTAAGCCAAGTTCAACAAGGCGATCAGATTTTAGTGGGTGATGGCGGGCAGGTGCGTTTAGATGTCAAAGACCAAGAGAGTCATATTTTTTTGATGAGCAATAGTAGTGTCAATTTTATGAACCGCGACTGTAACAAGATCAATCTTCAACAAGGTGAGATTCGTGCCAAGCTCGAAAAACAAAAAACGCCTTTTATCATCAAGACCAATGAAGGTGAAGCCGAAATTATCGGTACGGAATTTTCACTGACGGACAAAGGGGAAACTCAACTTTGGGTTACGAGTGGTCAAGTCAGATTAAATCGTGGTGAAAAAGACTCCGTACTCGTTGGCGCAGGTCAAAGAATTGACACAGAATCCTTTCGAGTAGAAGATAAGAGCGGTGATCAGCTTATCCCCAACCTCTATCAAGGGGTAGAATACTTCTATTATCGCAACCTTCGTCAAAGTTTGACTCTGGATACCGATATGGTACTTATCGATCATGGGGTGAGAACAGACTTTACTTATTACACGGGTGCTTATGATGGCTATGTGCGAGCGGCGCCAACGCATAAAAGTTTTGTGAGTACAGAGCCTTTTTTAATGGTTCTTAAAGCGCATTACAAATCATCACAAACGGGATTGCATACATTGCAGCTAAAGAGTCTGCGAGAGGTCAATTTACGCGTCAATGAAAAATTATATAAATTAGATGGACGGGGACAAACTCAAGTTCATTTTAAAGAGGGCTTTAACCTGATTGAACTTAGAACGATAGGGGGTAAGGAAGCCGACACGGGGGAAATACTGGTGGATTTACAAGTCAGTTCGCAAGAAGGTGAATTAGTTGGATTATCTAGTGAGCAGCTTTTCTACACCACAACAAGTGAGCTCCCTGACTTAAGTCAAGACGAAATGCAAGAGGCTTTGACTTGTGATTTGCCTCTGCGCGAAGATTTTGCGGATCGTGCAAATGGTGTTTTAGCGAAAGTAAAAGGAGAACCTGTATTCGTCAATGATCCAGTAATGGGACCGGTTTTACAACTCAATGGCAAGTCAGACTTTCTTCACATCGCAGAGCAGATGAACTCGGCCTGAATGGTTCGTATACAGTAGCTTGCCGAGTTATTTACTGAGCTAGAAATGGCGGAAGACAGATGATGGCATTTTAGTACTGATATGACCCCTCGCCTGTGAAGTAATCAACATAGTTTACTCATCAGAAGACGTCACCCTACATGCACACTTTGCTAACGATACCGTTTCCAGTCAAGTCTCGAAGAGAAGCGTTGTACGACTTAGCTTTCCGTTTCGATAATGGCGTTCAGTCCATTTTTGTTGATGGTGAATTAGTCACGAGTTCTCAAGGTCACGCCAACCTCTACTCAAGAGAAGAGTTTCAAATCGGCACCTGGGGAGGCAATTTCATGAAAGGTCGCATTTGTGATGTGAAAATTTTCAATCGCGCCCTCTCAATCAAAAACATCTCCGAGCTATAATTTTAAACTTTAGGTATTTTAGCGTTCCCAAAAAGATTCTTCTTGTTGTTAAATTAAGAATGCCGAAGGTGTGAAATAACTTAACCCAATGGCGTAAGCCTTGGGGCAAACTCACTCATTGTTTTTGAATACTGTAGGTATGGCATAGAGCACTTTTCGATCTCAATAATAAATATGTATCATAAGGCATGTAAGAACTACGCTTAACCATGATACAGCAGGGATCAACCATAATAAGTAGAGGTTTTTTTTAAGTTTTTTCTTTTTTAAAGATCTAAGGATGAAGTGACTTAAAATAATTAGTATCAGTGAAACACTAAACCAGAAATAGCGATCATCAATAAAGTGTCTATAGCGACGATGCACAAAATATTCTTCTGGTTTAGCGATGTAAAACGACCACCAAATAATTATTTCATAAGTCCAATAAATGAGCATGGTAGCAAATGTTATTATTGAAATAAATGAAAGAGTTTTGAGTCTATTCTTCATAGGAAAAAAATTTAGTCTCATATTTAAACTTGAGTCTTTAATCGCTCTTGTTTAGGGCCAGTGCCTTTCTTCGCTTTGCGTAAATTGAGCCAAGTACCCACGCTTAGTAAAATGAAACTAAAGGCCACGTAATGCCAGCCAGTCATATTTTGCACAAAGGTGATTAAGTGCTTGCTGAGTGGCGTTAGGATAATGAGTCCCGCAACCTTGTTGTTGAGAGTTTTAATGTAGCAAAAAGCTAAGCTCAAACAAAAAATACTTCCACTTAAGGCGAGATTAGCAGGTAAGAAAAATAAAGCACCAGCAAGCATGATCATAATGACTTGGTCGGCGAGCTTATCTTTGTGGCTGAGGCGATTAAGGATCAGTAAAATAATCGCAAAAAAAGTGAAGAAACTGGAACCCGTATCCCAATTGACTTGGCGCAGTATTTCACGCAAGGGGACCTTATCCACGAGGTGAAAACTCACAGTAAAAGCAAAGAAAATGAGACCTAGCAGATGTTTACGGTAGCATGACCAAGCCAAAATTGTTGCGTAAGCCGCAAAAATAAAAATGGCTGAGCTACGGTAATGATGAGCTTTGAAAATATCCATATAAATCATGATAGTGGAATAAAAAATAGCTCCATAGGCAAGGCTATCATAACGATACTTTTTCCAAAGAAACAGACAGCCTGCAGTACACAGTGCTAATAAGCCCGGAACCTGTAGTAGCTCCATGTTAAACTTCCAATAAAATTCTGAGATAAATAGAATCACTGCGGGGCAGAGGGCGAGAGCAAATCGTACTTCTTTAAGCTTAATACAGTAGGCATCAATGAAATAGAAAAAGCCAATAAATATCAGCGGGAAAAAATCTCGGAGAGTGTAAGTAACAGAAAAAATGTAATCGAGCGCTAAGAAATTGAGTAAGTTGACAAAACTGATGATTAAAAGGAAAAGTTTCTCAAGAGTGAAGTTATTCCGAATGAGCGGGTCGAGGCGCGGCTTAAAGTTAATCACGAGGCAAACAAAGGCTCCAAGAAGTGAATAACGCCAAAGAGAATGTGAGCTGAGGTTATTTTCTAGTCGCAAAGCTAAGTAGCCAGGAAGCATGAAGTTGATGATCGATAGGGTGATAATACCAAGCAATTCTAATCTAGGAAAATTAAGTTGCCCATGTTTTTTGAGAAGCCAGAGTTTAAGCAGAGAAAAGGCACTTAAAGCAGCCCCTAAATAGAGGCTGAGCATCGCATCATCACCGGCTAAAGAATTGAGAATGATGCCACTCGACATATAGAAAATCGCCAAAATAATGATTAGGGAAGCCGTTCGGAGGCGCTCTCGAATTAAAAGAAAAATAAAACAGCCGATGAGGGCTATCTCGTATAAGTACAAACTGCCAATGCTTAAAACTTTCTCGAGGATTTGTTCTGTGAGTAAAACGGGTGACATGATTTGGTAGATCCCCCAAATAATCGAAAGGGCACTGAGGCAATAAATGCTACTGCCTCCATTTTGGAAGAGGTAGTTTTTAGCTTTAGTAAGAATATCATCACTCATTTTATTTCTCCTAGTTTATTTAACTTTCATATACTATCATAAACTATCTTATTTATTCTTCGCAAGCTTTTTAAGTGATTTTTTCTAGGAAAATGTCTCATTTTGCTTTATTAATCTGGGTTTTTGGTCAAAAAGTGATAGAGTCAATGAAAGTAAATGATAGTTGGAGAGTTTTATGTCTGGTCCTCGTTGGTACACAATTAAACAAGCTGCTGAATACCTAAGTATTGGTGAACCCACCCTCTACCGCTGGATGCGCGATGGTAAAATTACAGTGAGAAAAATCGGTGATAATACCCGTTTTTTACAAGAGGACTTAGATTCCTGTATTCAGGTTATCCCTAGTAAAAAAGATGTGGCCTTGGTCACAAAAATTTGTCCAGCCTGCCATAGTGATAAAATGTGTAAGGGCTCGTATCGTGGAACGGGTAAGCTTTATTTTTACCCTGAAAAATCAAAGTTTTGGACTTTGAAAGACTCCAATATCCCCAATACTTCATATATGTGTGAGAATTGTGGTCACATTAGTTTCTTTGGCGATACAGAAAAACTAAAAGCCCTTAAGCCAAAAGCTAATGAGCCAGAAGGCGAAGAATAAATTTACCCGCCTGGTTAAGCAATGGCACCTTTTGCTTGTTTCTAAAGGTTTTTCATCCGCCTGGTCAAGGAATGGCAATTCCTTGCTGGGGGAGTTCGAGGGGGACAGCGTCCACCTCGTGTGCGAAGCACTATGTTTTTATTATTAGTAAAATTTACGATCACCAATAAATAGATACATAACTTCTTCAAGATAAGAAAAAGCGCATTTCATGAGATGCGCTTTTTTTGTTTTTATTAAAATAATACTTGCGGATCAAATAAATACTTATTATAGTTTTTGATATCATATGATAGTATATGATAAAATAATAAGGAGTTCAGTATGAGAAAGTTTATTTGTTTACTAATCATTGGAGCTTATCAGCTCTCTGCTTGTGTTAATTCAACTTATTCGCGTTTAGATGAAAAGCGGGTGACCAACGAATTGGCTTACATAGTCATGGGTCAGTTTGCTCATCGTAGTACGGAGTTCTATCGCTTCCAAGAGAAGAAAGCTCAAGCAAGTTTATCGGAAGATGAAAACAACTTTTCGGCTCACAATGATTTAGCTGTGGCTTACATCAAGCTCGGACGTTATCAAGATGCGGAAAAGGAACTGCAAAAAAATGAAGATCTCTATCCTGGAAAATATGAAACAGCAGCCAATCTAGGGGTGCTCTACAAAAAGAAAGAGAATTTTGTCCAAGCCGCAAAATATATTGAAAAATCATTACAGATCAAAGCAGGGGGACATATGGGCCTTGGAGATTACTACCTCAAGATGTGTGAATCGCTCGCTAAAGAAGATCTTACAATCAACTTTTTAGGTGTCGCGTATGATGCCGAGCCACAAGTGAATGCTGATGTGGCCAATAAGGAGTATCTCATTAGTCTCATTAAAAACGATTATATGTTTGCCGATGCCTACCTCATTTTGGGTGATGTTTTTTTTGTGGAAGGTGAATATCAATTAGCTGCCTTGGCTTATGGAAGGGCTTATGACCTTGGTGTCCCTATCAGTATTTTCTCTAAAATAAATTTGTTAAGAGATAAATGGCATGCTAATAAAAAAGCTGGCGAGGTTGTTGAAGATAAAATACGTATAAGTCGTTCAATTAGAAAACCGCTGGGTCAAGCAGATGCGTGGGTGAGTGAGTTTAAACGAGTGGATGCCGAGTTAATTAAAAAGATGGGAGAAGCTCAAAGTATCGATGCCGTCCTTCAGGAAATGGAGAAGCAGGGAATAAAACGAGAACTTCCTTTAACGGTTGGGGTGTTTAAAGGTTACCGAGTCGATCCAGGAGCCATTTTCTTTTGGGTTTGGATAAGTGTTATCGCAATAATCGTTTTCTTAATTATCAGAAAACGAATTAAGAAAAACAAGAAAGAAGCCGCGGTCAATGAGCAGTAAACGCATTAGCTCTGCTAACTTTTATCTTTTTTGTCTTGGCGCCTTCGCGAGATAAGCTTAAGAGCATCTCGATACGCTAACGTAATACAAAATAGATATAATATTTCACGCCAAGACGCTAAGTCGCCAAGAAAGGCATTAAGGGCAAAATTGAATGGTGAACTATAATTTTAAATGATAATGAGTGGGAATAACTAAAACTATTCCTTACTCTGCACCGCAGCGACTCTGCGTGATAAAACTAAAGTAATTTATAAAGAATAATTGCGGAACAAAAACTTCGTGTCTTGGCGTCTTCGCGAGAGATCTAGGCGCAATTCCATGTGCTAATCCGACTACAAAATAGATATGTTTTCACGCCAAGACGCTAAGTCGCCAAGAAAGGCATTAAGGGCAAAATTGAATGGTGAACTATAATTTTAAATGATAATGAGTGGGAATAACTAAAACTATTCCTTACTCTGCACCGCAGCGACTCTGCGTGATAAAACTAAAGTAATTTATAAAGAATAATTGCGGAACAAAAACTTCGTGTCTTGGCGTCTTCGCGAGAGATCTAGGCGCAATTCCATGTGCTAATCCGACTACAAAATAGATATGTTTTCACGCCAAGACGCTAAGTCGCCAAGGAATAGGAATCAATTATAGATTTTGAATTGAGCGATCTTTAAATTACTCTAAAACCGCATTGAGTTCAATCAAGAAAAGAAAAGCCTTTGCGATGGTCGCAAAGGCTTTTGGTGAGCAGTTGTTATCGAGAAGTTTTATTTATTCTCGATGCAAATGAGTTGCTTGAGGGTACGGTGGTAGAGCTTACCATTGGCGAAACTTGGTGTATTGAGTGACCAAGCTTTGCCTGCAGCGCCTAAGTCACTGATGCTGAGTAGGGCAGATTGATCAAAGGTCTCTGCATTGGAATCAAAAACGTAAACGCGACCATTCTGAAGCGTGAAGTAAATTTTATTATTAACGGCAATGGGATTACCGTTGAAGACCCAGCTCCAGCCATTGCGCTTGGAGCGCTTATCGCCGGCAGTATCGAGACCGAGATTATTGATAGTGTTCGCTTTGATGTCTTCGAACCATACTTTGTTACCATTTTTGATCGAGGTGGGGCACTGAAGGTATTCAACTTTACCCGTTTTAATATCGACACGTGCAAATGAATTGATGGGGCCAGCTTTTTTAACTGGGCCATAGCGTTCTGGACCAAAGCACATGAAGTAGAGTTTATCTCCTACTAAAATATTGCTGAACCAGCCTGGGAATACGTTAACACCCGTCTTTTCCACAAGATTGATGTCTTTATGTGCAATGACTTTTTTAGTTTTTTCATCGTAAAGATGAGCATCCACTTTTTTGACGAGGTCAAGCTTTTTAACTAGCTCACCATTAATGGAGTTTAAGATGTGAATTTCATGGTCGTAAGTCATCCAAATGGCGAGTTCTGAATTCCAAAGGGATTGATACAAGCACATGCCTTTGTCAGTTTTATACTGCCAAAGTGATTTGCCTGTTTGAGCATCTACTAAGCTGTAGCCTCGGGGATCTTCTGGTACTTTGTGGTGACCGCCGCGTCCAATGAGGATAGCATCTTTGCCATCGGCAGTTTTTGACATATAGGGAGTGTTGTAGTGGGTGAGGGCATCTTCGGAAATCCAAGCGAGTTTTCCAGTACTCTTATCATAAGCAAAAATATAATGCCAGCCATAGGTTCTCTTGTCGTCTTTTTTGTAGTAGGGTTCGACATTAAAAACGAAATCGCCTGACATGAGTGGTTCGTATTGCTTGTTAAAAGGAAACTTAACTTTATCGAGTTTTGCAATCGGTTCCCAGTCATGTTGCCAGATGACTTTGCCACTATGATCTAAGCATACAATAGAACCAGAAGCGTTGTAGAACCAAACGTGTTCATCATCGGCGAGAGGTGTTGGCGTTGAGCTATCACTAAAACCATAGAGTGAGGGTCCACCAAAGCTGCCTTTGATGAGGTGCTGCCAAAGGATTTTTTGGCTTTTCGAGTCGATACAAAGTGCGAGTATATGGGTACTGTTTTTATTGATTTTTTCTTTTGTGGAAGGTTCCAAAACTGTGAGGAATATTTTTTCTCCCACAATGGTAATTCCACTTTGGCCACCCTCGGGTAAATCCATTTTCCAAGCAATATTCTTGCCAGATTCTACTGAGAACTGTGCGGGTGCTTGAGTTGGTGATACGACCTGATAGGTGTTGTCAGGGCCTCCAGCAGAAGGCCATGCCTGATTTGTATTACTTACTGAAATGCAAGAGAAGCAAAAAGCAGGTATTAGAGATAAAGATAAAAGTTTCATGAGCACTCCCATTTAATTGTGCGTATCAATAAAGAAGCTCAGGCTCTGAAAACAAAGTTTCAGAGCCTGAGTGAATAAAAATAAATTAAGTTTAACTAAAGATGTCGCCGGGAAGTTTGCCCGTGGAGTCAGAGAATTTACTTCTATGAACACCTGCTGCATTCAACATACTGACAAAGAGGTTGGTCATTGGCGTCTTATCTTCAAATCGTTGGTAAGATCCGTGATTAACACCCATGTTCTTGCCACCCGCTAATACGAGAGGTAAGTTGCGCGCATTGTGAGTGTGAGCTTGAGAACTACCCCAAAGTACTTGTGTGTTGTCGAGAAGTGAGCCATGCTCATCTTTTACTTCTTTCATTCGACCTAGGAAATAAGCTTGCTGTTTCGCTAACCAGTTATCGTAAGTCGACCAAAGCATAGGGTCGTTTGAATGAGAGATACCGTGATGACCTTTCTTAGATCCAATGACAAGTTTTGGGTAATTTTCACCGAAGCCCATGCCATCTTCACGAGCGACTTGGAAGGTGATGGCTCGAGTGAGGTCCATTTCATAGGCTAAAACCATGAGGTCGTACATAGAGCGAACATAAGTTTCAGCATTTTTTGCTGGGTCAAGATCAAAGTTGAGTTTACTGTAATCAGCCTTTTTAAGAGGGATGTCTAACCACTCTTCATTCTTTTGAATCTGTTTTTCTACAGAGTCAAGTGAGGTGAGGTACTGATCCATTTTTTCCTGGTCACTTTTACCAAGATTGCGTTTAAGGTCTTTACTATTACCAAAAACAAGGTCGACAATTTTACGGCCACGTTGAAGTTCTTTACGGCGTGCTTCAGTCGAGCCATTGCCATTTGGATTGAAGTAACGCTCGAAGATTTGTCTATGCTGATGTTCAGTAGGAATTGCATTTCCGAGAGGATCAAATGAGAGTGAAGTTACGCGAGATTTATAACCTACACCACCATCTGCTGAAAAAGCAAAGGAGCGATAACGCGTTTCCTTGCCTACATGGCCAGCGAAAACTTGATCAACTGAAATATTGTTTTTATAAGTATTGCGAACATCGCCGCCCGTTAGCCATGTATCACCAGCAATGTGTCCTAAGAGCTGACGTGAACGCGGGTGAGAGAGACCTCCGAGAATAGTCATGTCATCTCTGAAACGGTTGAAGGGTTCTAGAGAGAAATTATTTTTATAATCACGCCCTTCTTGGTCAGGGAAGAAACGGTAACGTTTAGTTTCCTCTTTAGGTTTACCAGGTTCACAAGCGCCGTTTGGAAAGTAAACAAAACAGATACGTTTTGGTGCCTTATTTTTAGCTGCAGAGGCTCCCATGGCTTCCAAGTAAGGAAGCGCACAGGCAACACCAGTGCCACGGAGAAATGTACGTCTATCTAAATGCCAGGATTTTTTGCTCATTTTTCAGTTTCCTTATCTTCTAGTAAAAATATCGTGAGAAATAATGTTTTTAACAAGGTCTTTAAAGCCATATTTTTGCTCCGTTGTCTTGTTGACGATTTGGTCGATGTCTTCGTTGTCCATGTAGGAGAGGTCACGACCGAGAGAGTAGGCGAGGAGGTGTTTAGTCACAGAACGTGTTACATTCTCCTGTTTGTTTTCTTTGATGTAGGACTTGAGTTCATTGATGCCATTGAGTTCAGTTCCATCAATGAGTTCTGTCTTGGCGTCGGCTTTGGCCTGGAATTTACCCACGGCGTCGTAGTTTTCGAATACAACACCCCAAGGGTCAATTTTCAAGTGACAGTCAATGCACGAAGATTTTTCACGGTGAAGTTCGAGCTGTTGCTTAATTGTTAGACCTTTAAAACTAGGTTCTTCTGAATCAAGTGCAGGAACATTTGGTGGTGGGGGGGGTGGCTCGTCGTCGAGAAGTTTCTCCATAAGCCAAACGCCACGTTTGATGGGGTGAGCCTGTAGACCATCAGAGTGACCAGTGAGGAAACTACCTTGAGTAATAAGGCCACCACGATTGTCTTCAGGTTTTAGTTTTACAGGGCGGAAGTTAGTGCCTTGTACACCTTTGATACCGTAGAATTCTGCGAGATTTTGGTTAAGCAGGGCAAAATCAGAGTCAATGAAGTTTTGGATACTCATATTGTTCTTCAGAATGTATGCGAGGAAGGCTCTCGTTTCTTTCGCCATATCAGCTTTAACAAAACGGTTGTAGTTTTGGTATTTATTAAAGTCCGTACTAATGCTTTCCAAACGATCCATACGTAACCATTCGCTTGCAAAGGTTTCGATGAAATAGTTACTTTTAGGGTCTTGGACCATACGGTCAATTTCTTTATCTAAATTGCTGGATAATCTAAAAGAATAAGCAAGATCAAGGAGTCTTTTATCTGGTGGCTGATTCCAAAGGAAGTAGGAGAGACGATTAGCCAATTGGAACTCATTAACTTTAGGAGTGCCTTGTTGCTTGACTCCTGGTTCGGCAATGAAGAGGAATTCAGGTGAGCAGAGAACCGCAACTAGCGCTTCTTTAACACCATCTTCATAGCGTGGAAATTCACCTTTGATAGACTTCCAGAAGTTGTAGTAGATATTGACTGTCTGTTCATTAACTTTTTTACGGAAGGCATCGTTGATAAACTTCGTTAAAATTTCTTTTGTATAGATCTCTTTATTAGCTTTGTTTTTGGAGTCAAAGAAGATGTTCTTGTATGAAGCTGTTGGCCATTGTGGAATATAAGGTGCTTCAAATTCCATGCGTTCAATTTTCAATGGTGGCCCAGATAGGTTTTTATCTTTAACGAGGTGGTCATTGTAAACACCAACAATCATAATATTTGCTAGAGGGTTCTTCGTGTTTGGATTGATTACCGGTACTGGAAGATTTTCTAAACGACCTTTAAATACCTTAGTTTCCGATTTGCCAAGAGGTGAATCATAAAGTTGTGAGCCTCCAAAAAGTTTATGGTCCATGCCATCATCAGCACGAGTTCCGAGGAAAGCTTGTAAAGAACCAGGAGTTTTTAAATATTCTTTCTTACTAATAAGGTATCTATTATAAGTGTTGTCTTTTGCTCGAATGTCGCCTGTTTTATCGCTAGCGGGGATAATACTTAATCCGTGAAATTCTACAAAGTCATTGGCTTTAAGGTTAAGGGTGTAAGTGCCTGCTTTAAGTTTACCGAAAGCTACAGTTGAATTGACGAGTGCAGGTTTATGTTTATCGTCCATTAATCCTTGTTTGGCGACAATGCGTTCACCTTGAGCATATGAGAATTCAGCACCATCAAGACGTTCTTCGAAGCCTATGCGGTTATATACCCTTAGAGACTTGATTACTTGGGGCTGCTTGAACTCTATTTTAATCCAAGGGTTATCTTCGAACTTTGTATGTGTCAAATTGTTTTTCTTACCATCCATTAGGGTTTGAGGTCCCATACTTTTGTCGAACTTAGAACTCATAGTAACGATGGCATTTTTGATTTTTTTGTTATTGGCACCAAAAATTTCTAGCTCCATTAAGTTAATGGTCCGCTTTTTACCTGGGATTTGAATCAAGAGTGAATTAACTTTTTTATTCTCTGAGCCCTTGATGGTGATCACAGGGTCAAGAGTTTTTTCATTTTTATGATGAAAGTGTTGGAGGATATAGTAACTGTTGAGGGTAAAAGCAAAGTTGCTTTTTTTCTCTTTGTCACTAACGGCCTTCCGAGTGATATTAAAGTGGTAGTAACCGTCTTTAGGGATTTTGACTTGTACGTTAGCAGTAGAGACGGATCCGCGGTCATCAGCAACTAACTTATTACCGTCAAATTTGAAGTTTTTAATCATTCCAAAGTCTTTGGCTTTGAATGTTTGAATTCCATTGATCGTAGTCGAGAGAGTACTGTTTGTACGTTTAGTTTTATTGAGGTAGAATTCGCTGACTGGGATAGGTAGAGAATTGCTAGCAGTCACACGGAAGACAAAATCACCTTCAGAAGGAAAATCCTTACGGATAAGCATTTTCATATTGGGATTAGCGCCTTGCCAAGATTTAGGTGCTTTTTCTACATGAGGTACCGAGCCATGAAGAATCATACCGTCCTCGGCCATGCCCCAGCGGCTACGGTCATCGGAACCACGGAAACCGACCATGATATTTTTCTTGATATCTTCTACTTTTAAGCCATTTGGAGCAATCTCGTTGTCCGCGAGTTCGTTGTTGTTTTCATCTAAGATGGAAATCTTGTAGTTTTTACCATCGAGGTTGATGGATTGATAACCGCCAATTTTAGCATAGACTTTTTTGCTTGCTTTTTGCGCAAAGTCCAAACGGTATTTACTAACGGGAGGCTTCTCTTTGGGGCCTATAGCTTTGTTGAGGGCTTCTCGTGCAATTTCTTGGTAGTACTCAATATGAAGTGGTGAAATAGTCATGTTTTCACCTGCATTGGTGAAACCCATGTGAGATTTAGCTTCGGGTGGAAGTGTCTTAGCAAAGTCGAGGTCTGAGCCAAGTAACTTTTGTAATGAGTTACTGTATTGATCACGCGTGAGACGGCGAACAACTGTCTTGGCTTCACCACGTTTTTTCTCTTTGGCAAGTTTTAAATTGAGAGTCATCCAGTCGACGATTTTTCTACGCTCATCATCTTTTGGTTGTTTAGAATCCTCTGGGGGCATGTCAGCCGTGTTGATGACATCGAGTGCCGCATGCCACTTTTCCGCATCTTTACCATTGATGATGTCTGGATCAAGTTCATCGAGGCGAACTTCGCCCTTTTGTTTGCGGTCGCCATGACAGCGAATACAATACTTTTCGAGGAGGGGTTTGACTTCTTTTTCAAAGTCTTGAGGGGCTTCGGCAGCAGACAAGCTAGGAATTGAAAGCATAGCTGCAAAGAGGCTGTAGAATTGTTTCTTCATTAAAACTTCCATAATTTAATAATTGAATGTATTAAGGTTATGGAGTGAGAAGGTCTGGGTTAACAGAGTTTTTTGAAAAAATTAAAAATTATTTATGGATATTTGTAATCCGGGAGGGATTTTCAGTTTTTTTGTCTCTTTAAACTGTTTTTCAGAGAGGATAAGATTTTTTAATTTATTCATTCCTAAGATTTCTTGAGTCACTTTTACGGGAGAAAGACTGAGGTCCAAATTGGGGACATCTAATGATGTAAAAAACGCAGGAAAAGAGCGTAGATCAGCCACTTTTAAGTAACGGATGTTCAGGAAGTGAAAATAAGTTTGAGTAACTTTCTTACGTGTTTGAGGGTTGTTAAAAGTATAGCCAATTCTGTTTAGGTGTTCCCCATTTATTTCTAAAGCTTTCACTTCAGGATGATATTTAAAACTTTCCGATTCCCATTTATGATTACCAGCTGCCATGAGAGATTTTATAAAAAGGATTTTTTCGTCAAGGCTTGGCTTCTTGGTTAAAAAGCAATTGAGAACTTTGTATTTAACATAATGATCTTGAAGATCTACGAGATCTTGAGCATACTCAGGTATCATTACTGGAGGCATCTTTTCACCTTCATCAATAAGCTTACTAAATTTGTTACTTAGGATTTCCATTTCAGTGTTTTTTGTACTTTTAGCTTGAGCTATATCAAAGTCACGTTTTGAGGCGTGGAAGTTTTGCATCATGAAATTAGCGCGGCCACGCTTGGCGTAGAGTTCTTTATTATTGGGGTCCGCCTCAATTAACCTATCTAAATAAAGGAAGGTTCTTTTCATGTGTTCGCCAGGGTCTTTGTCAAGCGAAGAATGGTAGAGGTAAGTGAGGACGTCGCTTTCGAGTCGATTGGAGTGGTCTTGGATAACGCTATTGCGCCATTCGCGTTCTTTTTTCAATAAGCTTAAGGCTTTATCGGTTCGCTCTTTTTCAGCCTGAATCTGTTCTTGTTTACTTTGTGCGAGATCACGTGCTGCTTCGGCTTCTTTTCGGCGTTCTTCAATTTTGAAAAAATAGACTGTTGTTAAGACGGCAATTATAATGATAAAAGCGAGGGCAATGTGGCATTTGGCTTTGTTGCGTTTGTACAATAATTTACTCTGGCGCCAGAAGCTCGGGTTATCAGCTGAGGGAGAAAAGCCCAAAAGGTATTTTTGGATATCTTGACGGATGAGATCCACACTTTGATAACGTTCATAAGAATTGGGTTTCATCGCTTTATTGATGATGGATTTTAGGCCGTTTGAGACCAAAGAGCTATTTGGGAAACTAAAGTTGCTCTCAAGGTTGTTTTTCAGGGTGTCATCACTGCTGCTTGAGTCAAAAGGCGATGCGTAAAAGAGTAGGGCATACAGCAAGCATCCTAGGGAGTAGATATCTGCGGCTTCCGCAATTTCGTCATTTTTGTGGATTTGCTCAGGAGCCATAAAGCCGGGAGTGCCTTTGACTTCTCCCCCTTGAGTGACGTTATTCAAAAAGTCGGGGTTAAAGAGTAATCCATCGAAACTATCGTAATCTTTTGTGCCGACGATTTTCCCGAGACCCCAATCGCAGACTAAAACTTCGCCAAAGCTACCGACTTGGATATTGTCAGGTTTTAAGTCGAGATGAATGACTTTATGAGAATGGGAATAGGCAATGGCATCGCATACTTTTAAAAAGATGTTTAGCAGAACTTCTTGTGAAAAAGCTTGAGTGTATTTTTTATTGCCCGATTTCAGTTCATAGATGATTTTCTTGAGTGAGTCACCATCTTTTAATTCCATAGTAAAGAAAGGAGCTCCCATGGGGCCGATACCCACGTCGTAAACGGGGATGATGTTGGGGTGGGTAAGTAGTGCAGTTAGGTGGGCTTCGCGGATGAAGGGGTCGTAGAGTTCTTGTGAAGCTCGCTTTATAAGGCGAGCCATGGCCACGTGTCTTTTGGTGAGATGGTCGTAGACTTGAGAAATGCGCTTCATGCCTCCTTCGGCGACAAACTTCTCATCAGAGTAACGTTGATTATTCTCAAGTAGTTCCTGATAGAGTGGAGGTAGTTCACCATCAATGACTTCATCTTCATTATCCTCAAAGAGGTCAATGAGTTTGCGGGCACGGTGGGCGACTTGATCGGAGCTCATCTTCTTTCCATGTTTCGAGTGAGTTTGCGCATTTCGCTAATAAAGCAGGATTTGACTCGCGCTTTTAAAACTTTAACAGAAGGGAGGGCGATGTCGAGTTTTTCTGCGATGTCCGCATTGCTAAAGCCATCTAAGCCCATGAGGAAAGCCTCGACTGCTTTGCCAGAGAAAACTTCTTTTACATGCTTAATAGCTTCTTCGGTAAGGTGATTTTCCCATTCGTTTTGAATCATTTGGTCGATGTCGTTTTCGACACTGATTTGATTTTCTTCACCCTCGAAAAAAGCGTTTTCTTTACGACGATTTTCTTTGCGGTAATGTTCGTTAACGGAGTTGCGAATGACGGTGCTCAGCCAAGGGCGGAAACTGCCTTTTGAGCTGTCGTAAGTATTGATTTTCTTCCAAAGTTTAATGACGATTTGCTGGGCGACGTCATCTGAAGTTGAGCTGCTGATGCCCATTTTTAAAATGATGTGATAAATGAATCTTCCATAATAATCCACAAATTCTTCCCACGCAGATTCGTCGTCTGGATTGAGTGTCCGAAGTAGAAGTGTTTTTCTAGTGATCCATTGATCGGTCATTTTTTACCTTGCGATTGTGAGATAAAGACGTACCTAATACAAAGCGCAATGAAGTCTTTTTTCAAATGATCGTGAGGCTGAAATAAGAAAAAAGAAGCTAAGTTAAGAAAAACTCAGTCCATATACTGAAGTACCCCAAGGCGTTTGTCGAAGTCCTCTTTTTCCTTTTCGTTCATGGCATGACGCAGTTCTTTGAGTGAGTAAGCTCCATAAATATAGCCTTCTAAATTAACCATCCAGTCGAGAACTTCAGAATCACGTAAACAGATGATTTCACCAATTTTATGATCGTGGAAGCCTGCGGGTAAATTGATGACCTGAGCACGGAAACTCGTGTCCGTGGAGTCGAGTAGAGAGAGCCAAGTGTGAGCTTTCGATTCGTGGTCACTCAATGTGTATTTCAGAATGGCTTTGGCCTTGGGCTCAGTTTTGACGAGTTCGCGGAGTTCATAGAGGTTTTTTTGAGCGGTATGAATAGTGGCTTGCATGTGCAGGTCTTCGTAACTCAAGTTGAATGAATTGTTGAAGTCGGGGTCGAGGTTAGGTTTGCGCCCTAATGAACGGCGTAAGACTTGCCAGTCATGCCAACAGTTTTCGGGGTCGATATCGTGTTCATCTTGGTCGCCAGGTAGCTCTTGTTGAAGACCTTTTTTGATGATGATAACCACGGCGCTATTTTTGATAGAAAGCACTTCGTTGAGGCTCAGTGGGTGCCCCTTTTTGTTTTCAGCATTGATAAGAACTTGTGAGAGGGGGGGCATAAATACAGATTTAAATTTGTCAGTCATGGTAGAGCTCGCATTTATAATTAAAGATCTCGTTAAGAGAATTTATATTTTAAGCTCTTGCAAAACAATGTTTTAGCCGTGAGTAAGCTCGTTTCCCCTAGAGAATTAATTATTTTTTTATTTATCTGCGGATAAAGGGCTTAAGGTGCTTTTTGGGGCTTGGGTAAAAGCAAAAGTGCAAAGTTTGTTAAAAAAAGTACATAAAAAGGGCGTGATTTTTACTGGGATTAGGCAGTGCTTGAATGGAAAAAAAGCACGAGTGGGTATAATCTACCAAGCTTTTATAAAATATTTTAAATCATAGAATACCAGGAGTTTTTCTTTTGAGTAGAAAACCCAAGAAAATGACATTGGACGAAATCAAAAAGATGGAAGCTGTTTGTCGTTTAGCTGCGGAGGCCTTACAACTGGCGGGTAAAATGGTTAAGCCGGGTGTGACGAGTCAAGAAATTAATGATGCAGTCCATGAGTTCACCCTATCAAAAGGCTGCCTTAGTGCCCCTCTCAATTATCACGGTTTCCCGAAATCTGTTTGCACGAGTATCAACGATGTCGTTTGTCACGGCGTCCCCCAAGAAGGCGAAGTTCTTAATGACGGCGATATCATCAATGTCGATGTTACACTGATCAAAGAGGGCTTCTACGGCGATACCTCAAGAACTTTTTTTGTTGGTGACGTAAGCGATGAAGCCAAACGCATTACGCAGGCGGCCCAAGAATCCATGTATGCGGGCATCGACCAAGTTAAAGCTAAAGCGCGAACACACGATATCGGCTTTGCTTCAGAAAAAGTAGCCAAGAAATATGGTTATTTCCCCGTTAGAGATATTGGCGGTCACGGTATTGGTAAAGCCTTCCACTTGGATCCATTTGTTCCAGCTGTCGGCCCCAAAGGCACAGGTCCACGCATTATGGAAAATACCTGCTTAACAGTTGAGCCCATGATCAACGCTACGAGCCACCGTTACGAAACTTTCCAAATTCCGAATTCTAATATCACCTATTTTAGAACTTTAGATGGAAGTCTTTCAGCTCAATTTGAACACACAATTTTAGTCACCTCAGATGGACGCCACGTCCTCACCGAGTGGTAAGTTAATTTTAAGGAGATTCGATGTTTAATAATCTTAGTGATGCCCTCTCAAATACGTTTAAAACGATTACGGGCAAGTCTGTATTATCAGAAAATAATATTAAAGAGGCAATGGAGCAAGTTCGCTTAGCACTTCTCTCTGCCGACGTCCATTACGACACAGTTAACGAATTTGTTGGTGAAGTCAGTCGCCAGTGCTTAGGCGAAAAAGTTCTCAAGAGTGTCAAACCAAGCGAACAAGTTGTCAAAGTCGTTCACGAAGAGTTGACTCGTTTGATGGGTACAGAAGAAGCCGAAGTTAATACTTCTGGTAATCCAGCCGTCATCATGATGGTGGGTCTTCACGGTGCGGGTAAAACCACAACTTGTGCGAAGCTCGCACATTTCTACAAGAACCAAAAGAAGAAAGTTCTCTTAGCAGCCTGTGACGTTTACCGCCCTGCAGCGATTGATCAGTTAGAAGCCCTCGGTAAAGATATTCAAGTTCCCGTTTTCTCTGATCGTAGCACGCCAGACGTGGTTCAAATTGCTCAGAATGCAATGAACACCGCAAAGTCAGAAGGTCACGATCTCGTTATTCTGGATATGGCGGGTCGTCTTCAAATTGACGAAGACATGGTTCAAGAACTCATTCGCGTTAAAGAACGTTTTAATCCTGGTGAAATCCTCTTAACCGCGGACTCAGCCTTAGGTCAAGAAGCCGTTTCTGTAGCAACACACTTTGACCAAGCTTTAAATATCTCGGGTATTGTTCTTACGAAGCTCGATGGTGATGCACGTGGTGGTGCGGCCCTTTCAATGAGAAAGGTTACTGGAAAGCCAATCAAATTTATTACTTCTGGTGAGAAAGTTTCTGACTTAGAAAAATTCCGTCCAGAAGGTATGGCTTCACGTATCCTCGGTATGGGTGATATTGTTCAGCTCGTTCGCGAAGCTGAAATGCATATTGAGGAAGAAGAGTCAGCACGTATCGAAGAGAAGATGCGTAAAAACACTTTTGACTTGGACGATTTTGTCGGTCAGTTAAGCATGCTCAAAAAAATGGGTGGCTTCGGTCGTATTCTCGACTTTATCCCTGGTGGTAAAGCGATGAAAGATATGGTGAACTTTGACGAGAAACAGGTTGGAAAAATCGAAGCGATGATTTCTTCGATGACGGCGAAAGAAAAACAAGAGCCCGAAATTATCAACATGTCTCGCCGCAATCGTATTGCTAAGGGTGCGGGTGCTGAAGCAGCTGATGTTTCACAGCTACTCAAACGTTTCCAGATGGCGCGTGAAATGATGGGTAAAGTGACTCGTGGTGAACAAGCCTTTGTTCCAGGAGTTCCCGGTATGAGTGCGACTCGTGCTAAAGCACCAACAAAAGACGATAAAAAGAAAAAGAAAAAGCAGCAGAAAGCAGCTCGAAAGAAGAATAGACGCAAATAAAAATGAACAAAATTTCCGAGTGGTACCCTTTTTTAGGGCATTTAACTTTCCCCACGGTATTTTTGGCGCTGAGCTCAGAAGAATGTGACATTGTCGCCCAAGGGAAAAGCTTGGCAAGTCTTGAAGAGCGCATCACGCGTGCGATTGCTTCTCTTCCAGGTTCGTGTGTTGTGGGCTTGGATAGTTGCATGCCTACGGACTCGGTAAGTTTTCAAAAGAGCAAATCACTAAAAAATGGGAAGTTAGCCTTAAAAATACTCAATGAGAGTGAGAAGGTGAAGTCCGCTGTATCATCAGGTGATAAAACGATTACAGTTCGTCCTTACCGTCGCATGGATAAGACCAGAGAGTTCCGTCTTTTCGTAAAAGACGGAGAACTCAAGGCAATGACCCAACGCAACCTAGAAAGACATTTTAAGCGCTTAGAAGCTCGCCGCGAACTCTATTGGCAGAAGGGTGTAAGCTTTGTTGACGAAATTAAAAAGTACATCAATGAAAAAGACTACGTTGTCGATATCTATTTTACATCTACGGCGGACATCATGATTGTTGACTTCAATTCTTGGGGTGAACCAACTTTGCCCTTATTAATGAAATCATGGGAGCGCGATTGGTCTTCTGTAGATGGTTTAAAACTAATGGCCGAGCCTATTCAGCTTGGAGGAGATATTAAGGTTTCTTTCTAATGAACAATCTTTACGACATACTTAAATTTTCAGCATCAGAAGCAGGTGCAAATACATTTCTCGATATTCCCAAAGGAGAAGACGAGAGAGCAACGCTGACTTATCAGCAAACTTTAGATAAGGTCAATCAACAAGCTCAGACGCTTAATTTAGACTTTGATATCAAAGCGGGAGATCGCATTGCGATTATCGCACCAAAATGCTACGAACAGATTGTTATGTATTACGCTATATGGCAACTGGGGGCAGTTATTGTCCCAGTGAGTGAAGGCCTTGGTAGCGATGAGATTTCTTTTATACTCGCAGACGCTGAAGCTAAAGTCATTTTTGTTCATGAGAGCTTTATCGAAAAAGTTTCAAATTGCACGGCATCAGAAGTTCAAAGTTTTGCTAGTTTAAATAAAGATTTAGGACAATACACTGAAGAAGCCCCCCAAAACTATGATGAAACGGCGGCACTCATTTATACTTCAGGATCAACAGGTCGCCCAAAAGGCGTGATGCTGAGTCACCGTAACCTCATTGTTAATGGTATTTCATCAGCGGATAAATTACCTGTTACTCCAGAAGATCGCGTTGCATCACTTCTACCTTATTGGCATAGTTTTGCTCTATCTACAGAAGTTGTGATGACTTGTTTCTTACATGGGACATTAGTCTTTGCTCGCGATATGAGAGACTTCTCCAAAAATCTCGCGACTTGGAAGCCGAGTATTGTGATGGCAGTACCACGCATGTTGGCAATGTATAGAGAACAAATTTTTAAAGGAATCGAAAGTAAAGGCGAAGCCATTGCGGCAGTCTTTGCGGATTGCTTAGTTACTGGAGAAACATACTTCAATTCTAATGGTTTAAAGAACCCTGATCCACGCCTTCGTTTAAAGCGCTTGAAACAAGAACAAACAATTTTGAAACAAATTGGCTTGATGATGGGTGGTAATTTACGTTTCTTCGTTTCTGGTGGAGCGCCTATTGCTCCAGATCTCCAAGACTTTTTCCGCGATATTAATATTCCCGTTTACCAAGGTTACGGTTTGAGTGAGTCCTCGCCAGTTATTTCTTGTAATACTCCCGGTTTTTCAAGAACGGGCAGCTCAGGCACCATGCTCTCGTGGCTTGATCCTACTTATGGCGGTGATTGGACCTTCCTCACTGCGTCTGGTGAAAAAGGCAAGCATCTCGAAGGTGAGTTGTTAGTTAAAGGCGATTGCGTCATGCAGGGCTACTGGAAGTATTCTGATACGAGTGCCAAAACTCTAGAGAATGGATGGCTGCACACCGGTGATATGGGCAGAGTCGAAGAAGGCTTTCTTTACTTGAATGGTCGCGCATCGAATTTGATTGTTCTGCGTGGTGGAGAAAAAGTTCATCCCGAACATATTGAAGACATGATACGAGAATTAGATGAAGTGGCCGAAGTGATGGTGATTGGCGATGATTGCAAAAATATTTATGCTTTGATCAATAAAATCGATGAAGGAATCGATGATAAATTGATTTCAAAAAAGATCTCCGAAGTTTGTAGGGACCTCGCTATTTTTCAAAAGCCAAAAGGTATTTTAGCGCTAGCACCATTTAATCCTGATGATGGCACTTTGACGCCGACACTAAAGATTCGCCGAAAGAATATTTGGGAACGATCAGGAAACGAAATCAATGCCTTTTTAAAAGCGCATAAAGAAATATAATTTAAGGAAGATATGACTGCTCTAAGCGTGAATATTAATAAAGTTGCCTTGTTGCGAAACTCGCGCGGCTGTGATGAGCCCAACGTTCTACAATTTAGTCAGGACTTGATTAAGTTGGGGGCGGAAGGAATTACTCTACATCCTCGACCCGATGGTCGTCACGCTTTATATAGCGATGTTTACGAACTCAAGAAAAATATTGATGTCGAACTCAATGTCGAGGGCTACCCTTCAGAAGATTTCTTGGAGATGGTTTGTGAAGTTAAGCCAGATCAATGCACTTTAGTGCCAGACCCTCCAGGTGCATTGACTTCTGACTCGGGCTGGGACTGCGAAAAGAATATGGATTTCCTCCAGAAAGTTGTAGCTCGTCTTCAAGCCGAAGGCGTACGTGTGAGTATTTTCTTAGATCCCGACCCTGTACAAGTGAACTTCGCCATGAAAACGGGAACGGATCGCATTGAACTTTATACGCAGTCTTATGCCGAATCCTATGGTACGGACTCTTTTGAAAAAGTATTTGCAGGCTATTTTGCGACGGCCGCAAGAGCCGTTGAGCTCGGTGTGGGAGTGAATGCAGGTCATGACTTAAATCAAGAGAATCTGACTTACTTAAAGCAGAACCTACCTGGTTTAGCTGAAGTTTCGATTGGTCATGCTTTAATTAGTGAAATGCTTTACCAAGGAATGGAAACGACCATCAAAAATTACCTTGATTGTTTGAAGTAATCAGCTTATAGATATTTATGAAGAATTTTTTTAAGAAAAAGAACGCCAATCCAATTACGGTGGATATACCTATTCGTCCTTTGACGATAGCCATTGATTTTGATGGGACTTGTGTGGAGCATAAATATCCTGATATAGGCAAAGAAATGCCTGGAGCTAGTCAAACTTTGCGCTCCTTAGCCTTGCGTGAGCATCGCTTAATTTTATGGACTTGTCGCGAAGATTTTCCCGATAATCCAGAAGCTCAATACCTTAGCGAAGCTATTCAATGGTTTAAAGAAAGAGAAATACCTCTGGCAGGAATTAATAAAGTTCCCGTAGAATTCGATTTTCGTGGAGAAGTCGGTGGAAGAAAACCCGTCTTCGATATGGTGATAGACGATACTAATTTTGGGGGTTTCCCAGGGTGGCCCACGATTCATTACACTTTGACGGGTATGCCTTTAATTTAGTTACTTGTCCTTTAAAATTGCTAAAGTTTATCTATAATTAGTAATGTAGTGTAAATCAAGGAAGGGAGTTTCTATGTCAAATTGTCAAAACTGCGGCGCGCCATTACCCGCCAATAACACAGTCTGTGAATATTGCGGTACTCGCAACTTTGTTGACTTTAATACTTATTCACATTCAGGTCAGAGTAATCGTAAATGTTCAATGTGTGGCACAATTATGGATACGATAGATGTGGGTTCAGAAGATAAGCCTTTGGCGATAGAGAAATGTGGCAAATGTCATAGTCTCTTTTTTGATAATGGAGAGCTTGAACAGATGCTTAGTATGTATAGTCATGACTCCGCTTCAATTAATCGTCAGCGACTTCAAAATTTATGTGAGTTAGCTATTGAGAGCCCTAAGAGGAAGACTTACATCCCTTGCCCGGTATGTGGTCAAATAATGAACCGACAACTCTTTGGTGCAAAAAGCTCAGTTGTTGTCGATCTCTGTCACGATCATGGACTTTTTTTTGAGCCAGGCGAAATACGTCATCTTATTGAATGGAAACGAGCAGGGGGACAAATCCTCGATCAAAATTTAAAAGCGAGTGCGCCCAAAAAAAGACATAGAACAACGAGCTCGAGTCGCGAATTTGAAAGTTTTGATGACGGAGCTTTTTCAAATGTAAGTCGAGGAGGCTTCTTGGGTATGGCACTAGAAATGTTTTTTGATATTTTAGACTAAAAAATTTGCACGAGCATTTTTCGGCTCTTACTTTTTACCAAGCAGGTAAAAGGAGCAGGAAATGGAATTTCATGAAGTCGAAATCAAGGAAATATATTTACAGGCGCTGTGGAATGAACAAGAATTTTCACGCCAACTATTAAGTGAACAAGGCCAAGAGCTAGAAATACTCTTTCCTGGTAAGTGGAATACGGGTGCAGGTCCGGATTTTCTCGATGCGCACTTGATTATTAATGGACAAGAAATTTCAGGAGATGTGGAAATTCACTTTTCACCAAGTGATTGGAAGCATCACGGGCACCAAGGTGACCCGAGGTATGAGAACGTGGTTCTCCATGCCGTTTGGCAAAGCGATAATAAACTTGATCCCAGTGGAAAGAGTCTACTACTCATGAGTGAGGTCTGTGCCATGAGTTTGAATGAACTTGAAGAGCATTACCGCAATTATTCCCAGCAGGCCAAGTTTAAACCGATTGAAGGCATACTTGAATTTGCCTCTTTGTCAGATAAAGCCATGAGTGATTTTTTGGAACAAATGGCATTTTTGCGCTTGTCGCAAAAATGCGTTCAACTCGATCAGCAAATCACCAAGTATGGACTCGAGCAAGCGATCTATCAAAAGCTTATGGAAGCCTTTGGTTATAGTCGCAATCGCCAGGCCTTTCTTACTTTAGCGAAGGCCGCAAAAATTGAAGTGCTGAAAAGTTCAAGTGATCCCGAAGCTTTGCTGTGGGGAGAATCGGGTTTGCTGCAGGATCAGAGTCAAAATGAGGTTCATGAAGAACTTAAAGTTTGGCATCAAGAGAAGTGGCATGCCTGGGCGAATATGCGTGCTACGTTTAATCCAGAAATCATTTGGGATCGAAAGAATCGTCCTCAAAACACTCCAGAGCGACGTCTTGCAGGACTTATTTTATTTATGAAAAATATCAACTGGGATTTACAGTGCTTTTTACAGCACTTAGCTTCAGAAGTTCAAGACTTACACAGTTATTTTGAAGGGCAGTCAGTGATGACGAGTTTTTGTCATTTATCTAAAAAATTTCCCAAGAAAATTACTTTAGTAGGTGAGTCGAGGCAAAGAGAGCTTCGACTCAATATTTTTTACCCTTATTTATTTTTAAGAACTCATCAAGGAGGAGCGAAAGAGGCGATTAAAAAAAGTTATTTAAACGAAAGAAAAAGTGATGATACAGGCTTGTTGCGCGAGGCGGCCTGTCGCTTTTTTATTCCGCCTTCAAGAATGAAAGTGGTGACTAAAAAGTTTGTTCATCAGCAGGGCTTATATTATTTGTTACAAAACCCCGAATGGCTCAAAGAGTGTACTTAGCTTTGAATGTTAGAAACTTGCCTTGACCATTGAGAGGAATACAGTAAGAGAGAATTACTAGGAGCCTTTTTTGAGATATTTTTTACTGTTCGCCTTCATACTCTTTTCATGTAACGAGGACTTCAAAGCCAAGTCACTTAACTTACAACAAGCTATCGAGTCAAGAGGCAGCGATTCTTTTACATAATGGAACAGAAAAGCCCTTTTCAGGCGAATACAATAAGCATTATAAAAAGGGCAGTTACGCCTGCCGGCAATGCAATACTTTACTTTTTTCATCCAGCGCTAAATTCGATTCCAATACAGGTTGGCCAAGTTTTGACGATGCCTATCCCGAAGCTTTGGAAGTAAAGGCTGATTTTAGTCGAGAAGAAATCGTTTGCGCCACCTGCAAAGGTCATTTAGGTCATGTTTTCAAAGGTGAAGGCTTTACGCCAAAGAATGTACGTCATTGCGTCAATTCATTGGCAATCAAATTTATCCCTCAGCAAGTACAGAAAAAAGCTATTTTTGCATCGGGGTGTTTTTGGGGGACAGATTATTGGCTGAGAACTGTTCCAGGTGTTTTGGATACCAAGAGTGGCTACATAGGTGGTTCGGAGAGTAATTCAACTTATGAGGATGTTTGTACGGGAACTACAGGGCATTACGAAGCCGTAGAAGTAACTTACGATGAAACTTTAGTAGATTATGAAACTCTAGCGAGGATGTATTTCAATACTCATAATCCTGAGCAAGCTAATGGCCAAGGCAATGATATCGGCTCGCAGTATTTACCTGCTATCTTTTGCCTTGATGAAGAGCAAAAACGCATTTCAGAAAAACTGCTTTCGGAACTAAGAGCTTTGGGATATAAGCCTGCAACTGAATTGATAAAGGCCCCACGTTTTTGGTCGGCGGAGAATTATCATCAGGATTACTATATTAAAAACGGTAAGAAACCATATTGTCATTTTTATAAAACAAAGTTCAATAAAGCAAAGCCTTAATTATTCTTATAAATCAAGCTTTTATATAGGGGTTTTGTCTTTTTTCCTCACCAATGACGGTGTTGGGGCCATGGCCTGGAATAACTGTGGTGTCGATGTCGAGCTTATAAAGCTTCTCTTTGATTGACTTAGCAATTTCTCGAGAATCCCCCGAGGGCAAATCAGTACGACCCACGCCACGTCTAAAGAGGGTGTCGCCACTAAAGAGCAGTTGTTCATCAGAATTTTCGATTTTAAAACAGGTACTTCCCGCCGAGTGGCCTGGAGTGTGAATGGCCTCCAATTTAAATTCGCCAAATTCAAAACTTTGGGAATCTTCGATGAAGTGATCCACATTGGCATGAGGGCATTTTGGGAGCCCGAGCATTTCGGCCTGTAAGTCCGCTATATTCCATAGTGGCATATCATCTTTGTGAAGGTGAACACTCGCGTCTGTACTCTCACTGACTTCATGTGTGGCGCCAAAGTGGTCCAAGTGGGCGTGAGTATGAATAATCGCTTTAATCTTTAAGCCTTGGTAGTTAATTTTCTTGAGTATTGTTTCCGCTTCGGAACCTGGATCAATCAAAATGGCTTCTTTACTTTCTGGGCAATACACGATACTGCAATTGCATTGATAGAGTCCAACGGGGAAAGTGATGACTTTTGCTTTCATATTAGTACCTTATAATTTTAAGAGTTGCGGTAGAGTGGAAATTGAGTTCGACTTCAGCTCCCACAGGCAAGTTGAGTCTGGGCAGGCAATGACCAAAAGGCAGGCCATTAATGATAGGCGCTTTAGTAGATTTTGCAAAATCGATAAAAATGCGATTGAGTTCTTGCTCTGAACCGCAGTTATTAAAGTCGCCCATAATAATAGCTGCACACAACTGAGGAATATTAGCAAGCTTTAACTGCGTAAGCATACGGTCAACTTTATAAGGGACTTCATTGATGTCCTCTAGAATGAGTATAGACTCTGAAAAATCGGGTAGGTGTTGACTTCCGACCATTGAGCAAAGAACAGAAAGGGTAACGGGGATGAGTTTTCCGCTAACTTTATAGTTAATACTAGAATAAAAACTAGGTACCCATTCATATTGAAAAGATTCTTGTTGAACACCGTGCTCAAAACTCGATAAGGTGAGTGCTTGGTCAGGTAGACGAGTGAATTCTGCTGCGGCCATGATACCAGAAATTGTTCGGCTGAGGCCATGTTTCAGAAAGGCCAAATGTAATGCACTAATATCACTATGACCAATAAGAAGATTTGATGTCTTTCGCAATTGCTCCCAGTCGAGTAAGTCGAGTAAGCGTGTACATCCATAGCCTCCACGAAGGCAGATCACGGCTTCGCCAGATGACCAGGCTTCACTGAGTGATCTCGCACGTTCCTCATCACTCGCAGCTAAGTAGGGCAGTGGTTTGTAAGAAAAGTAATCTTTCTTTAATTCGTAGCCCAAGGCTTTCATAGAGGGGGTGGCTAGCTCTAGATTTTCGTCAGAAGCTTTACCTGCTGGTGCTACGAGTTGAAAGCTTTTTATCATCCTCTATGAACATAGAGTTTGAGTGTTTCTAAGGGAACGATTTCGAGACAACGCGCATTGCAGGCTTCAAGTATGACCGGTGGTGCTTTCTCTTTTTCTTCGGCCTGTAACCAGCGGCTCGCACAAACACACCACTTATCACCAGGATTTAAACCAGGGAAATTATATTCGGGCACGGGGGTTGAGAGGTCGTTGCCTGCACGTTTGGAGAATTCTAGAAATTCTTGTGTGATAAAACAGCACACAGTATGGGAGCCCATGTCCATTGGACCAGTGTGACAAAAGCCATCGCGATAAAATCCTGTTTGTGTTTTTGAACAGCATACTTCGAGGGTAGTTCCTAAGACGTTTAATTGTTTACTCATAATGATCCTTATTTGTTTTATAAAAACTAAGCAAAACTAAGAGAAAGTCAAAGGGATATGAAGATTGAAAAAGCATGGTGTGGATTTACTTTGTAAAAAAGTTAAGATTAACCATAATGAGGGGCGAAGTCCAGTCGCTTGGTCAAGGATTGAGAAATCCTTGCTAGGAGAGCTCGAGGCGAAGGTGTCCTCTCGAAGGAATTGCATTAAGCTATTTATTTTGCTTGATTATCAAAAAAATTACTCAAAGGCTGAAAAATGAAAGTTTGTCCCAATAAATTTCCAGAAAAATCAAATGTTGTTATGGTGGGTATGCCAGGCGCTGGAAAAAGTACCATCGGCGTTTTGTTAGCCAAAGAAACAAGCTTTGATTTTTTGGATGTGGATGTCTATATCCAGGGACAAGAGCACCGACGTTTACAAGAGATTATTGATTTGGAAGGTATTGAGGTTTTTAAAGAACTCGAAGAAAAATACCTCTGCCAAATCGATGTGGATGGTATCGTTGTATCTACGGGGGGAAGTGCGGTTTACTCAAAAAAGGGTATGCAATCACTAGCACAAAAAGGCTTAGTAATTTTTCTTAAAATCAATATGCAGACTCTCGAGGAGCGTCTCGGTGACTTCAGTACCCGTGGAGTGGTGATTGCTCCCGGGCAAACTTTTGAAGATCTTTTTGCCGAACGCAATAAACTGTACAGTGAAGCAGCCGACATCGTCATTGAATGCGATGGCAAAACTCAAGATGAACTCGTCGTCGAGATCGTTGAGAAAGTCTTCACGGGTAAATAAAAGACTTTTGAAATTTATTTGACCCAGAGGATTAAAAAAAATGTATAAATTACATACTTTCCTTTTATGCATATCAGCATTTTTCTTTGTCCATGCTAAGTCATATGCAGCTCATTTGTCACCATCGAGCCCCAGCAATTACGAGCGGAACTATAACTACAATTCAAACTCTGATAATGACTGCACACAAAATTTAATTAGCGAGGGGCAAAGCAACTACGACTATGATGGACTCGAACACACTCGCCTTCAAGCCAATTCATTAGTTCCAAATCAAAGTCAAAACGATGTTACACAACTGAGTGTCGACTCTCCCTTCAAAGCCTTTCTAGTCATTCGATTGACTTACGATGATCAAGATCATTTGCACACTTCGCAAACCATTTCCCACATCTTCGATACCTCTGGTGCTTCCCTTCAAATATATTTATCTTCAACTCGCCCAGGCAGTGGAAGACCCTCATTCAATGACTGGTTAAGAGCAGGAAAAAAAGGAGGGCTAAGACGTAATGTCCTTGCTATGAAGCAGAGGCACTTCAAAAATAACTCAGTTGTATTATATCGTGGAGATCAACCCGGAACGACTGAAATACAGTCTTATGTTGCGCGAAAACATGGTTTAAAAGAATCTCAAAAAGTGATTGATAGCAATGGGATTAATGAGCTTTTCAGATTACATGCCATAGATAGTACGCACCCATTAAGTCCTTTTATATCTCTAACAACAGATAAAAGAGTTGCTCAATTTTTTGCAGGTAAAAAAGGTGTAGTAAACACTTTCAGGATCCATAAGAATAGAGCGAAGTTCAATCCTTATAACAAGTTACATGTTCCAGGCGGGCCAAAAGGTCAACTTATACATGAAGCAGAGTGGCTTGTTCCAAATCAAGTTTTACCTAGTGAATTTGTAAAATAAAAAGGTTGCCATGCTAAATATAATAAAAACAAGTGATTTAAAGCTCGAAAATCTACCCGACCTTAGTGCTAGTTGGCGTATAGTCTCAAGGTTTGCATTAACATTTGATCCTACTGAGATAGGTGATTACGGTGAGAAATCAGGAGACTTAGATAATGTTTCTGAAGAATCCAATATTGTTGAACTCCGTTCTCATCTATATGTAGAGCAAAGAAGATGGAATCACTTTGGTGATGATCCTGATGAAGAAACTATGAATGCCATTAAAACAATAATGAAGATGCTACATGAAAAAGTAATTTCATAACATCGGTCGTCGCGGCCGTTTGTCGGCACTCGGTATATGCTATACAGAAGTGCGGCATCATTATGCGACGGGGCGTGTTCTTACCCACGCCTCGTTCCTCGGCGGTGCTCGCCCACTGCCGTTTCGGCTTCGCCCGCATAATATGACTTCGGTATAGCAACCCTCGGCACACAGCGGCTTGCACGCAGGTCGTGGGAACCCTGGCTTACAGCTGGCAGTCATTCTTCCTTTAGCTGCAGCCATCCCACTTGCACACCTGCGCGGCAGCCTTGTTCTCCAAACCGCCGCTCCTCCTTGTCAACTTCCGTGCAAACCTGCTGGCCGGCTGACGCAGTGGCAAACGTAATCTCCAGCCCACCCGGGCTTCACTCCACACCATGTGCTCACAGCCTTTTTTCATTAGCTGCTAAGCAGAGGTGGCGGCTGTTCACACACCGTGTTCCATTCGCCCCACCGCCGAAAAACCGTTTCCAGTAGCCCACCTCCACGCGGCTCCTCAAGCAGAGTCTCACTTCATTCGACCACGACAAAAAAAAATTGAAGGACAGGCCTTTAAAAAAGGCTGAGTGAAAAGAGTCTCAAATCGGGGCTCTTTTTCTGTATTTAGGGGGGCAAAATGGTGTAAAAACTCAACTTTTTCTTTTTGCCGATTAAAAGCGCAGAGATTCAAGCCAAAACTTAGCCGAAGACGTACATTTACAGCTAAAAGAAAAACGACTCAATCAAGACGATTTTGAGGTCGTCCTGACTAAGTCGAATTTATAGGAGTAAGTTGAGGGTTAATTTAGCCCGATCGCCTACGAGGTTTGAGTGAATAAATATCATTCCATTCATCTTCAGTATAAGGCTCATGAATCCGCTTCCATTTCATTTTTTGGGAGTACTTGGCCAACTTCTCCCGAACAAAAGCCTCAGACCCTATGACTAGGCATTTGGTGAAGAATCGACACTTGTGAATGAAGAGATCATCCCAGGCTAATTCCTCAGATAAATTCACCTCCCGAAAGAATTCAGCCAAGGTTTGCGAATCAGCATTCTTATGACGTCGCAAGCCAAGCATATAAGCTCTAAAAACCTCCCTAAAATGCGTTCGCTTATCTCTGATGTCATGAGCTTCAATTTCACGACAAAAGATGTCAAAAAAGTCATTATCACAATCTCCAACACTTCCACCAGCGAGGCGATCAGCATATCCACAGAAAAAGAAATCTTTTGGATCAGTGACAATTCCAGCACGAACTGGATTCAAACTGATGTAAGCCATAACCCGAAGCAAAGAATCTGATTGAGGGGAAACTTCAATCATTTCTGAATCAAACCTCTGACCAAATAAACGACCCCAAGATGAATGTTCCTTATTAAACCACTGAACGAACCTTTGCTCAAAATTGCCAATTATGAATGAAATATCGTGAATTTGTTCTCTGAAATCATCCTTCTGCTCAGAACTAATAAACTCGACTTCTTCGTTTTGCTTATGAAGTCGATAGCGATTTAAAAGCTCCACATCATCCATATTCGAAGTAGGGGGAATCTTAACCAAAAGATGAAAATGATTATCCATAAAAACATAATCAATCACCTGATAACTAAGTCTTGCGCAACCCGCAAAAAGTAGTTCCTTGAATTTATGTTTTTCAAAATCTTTGAACAACATGCGACCACCAGCAATGCGGTTTGTTACAAGATAATAAACGGCCTGATCTTCACAAATTTCCTTAATACGATTATGCGCCATAACTTTCTCCTTTCCAAAGTACAGAGAATATAAAACACCACATTATTAAAAGCAAAAAATGACCCTGATATCTGAGTCTAATTCTGGTCGTTAATAAGGGTGTCGGCTACTCGTTTTTGAGGTTAAACTTTGGAGTCTAATGAGTCTTAATTATTAAGTCCAAGTGACGACTTGGTGGCTTTCCGAGCACTTTTTTGATTCATGGCAAAAGATGAGCTAATGACTTCTTTTTCTTCGCCCACGGAACCGCACCAACTAGGTTCGAGTTTTTGCATCATAACCGCATGATCCACTTCGATGTCTTTGGGGTCGAAGTTGGCTTCAAAAAATTGCGAGCTAAATTCACGGATATCCAAAGCTTGGCATGTCCATTGACCTTCAGCTAGGGATTGGAAGAAGCGACCATTTTTTTGATTAAGTGAATGTTGGTGGATGAGAGATTCCTGAAAGAAGTTTCCTGCTTCGCGTGCAGAGGAGAAAAAAGATTCTTCGGCAAAGTGGGGTTCCATGCCGGCATGTAAGTAGACGTCGTGTTGCTTGGTGTGAGCTTTAAACAAATAAGATGAAAAGTGTTCCTCAGCCTCAAATTGAACATAGTTGCATTTGACAGGGTAAAGTTTTTTGGATAAAAAAGCCGACATGCGAGAGGAGTTGTGTAGAGCTAAAATGAGCAAGCCATGCTTTATTTCTTTGCCTTCATCCCATTCAATTGCGACACTATGTAAGATGATTTCGTAGGGAAAACCCATGAGATAAGCGGCGATATCGTATTTTTGACAATTATAGTTTTTAATTGTGACTCCACCAAATGCGCGACCATTGTGGATGCGGGCACGAGTTCCTTGGGGAAGAAGGTGATCGAGTGCCTCAGGCTTTATGCGATAATTGCATAAAGTTAAACGTTCGGCCTGCTTGGTAAGTTTCCAAAGAGGCATAGTTAGACCTTAATTAGCACCTAAAATAAATATGATGAGGATAATTATAAAAGCTAAAACAATTCCTCCAATGAGCAGGTAGCGATTGAAGTTGCTAACTTCTGTTCTGGCATGCTTAGCATTTTCGATGGCTTGATTGAGACTCATTTTTTTTTTGCTTGCATTCTTTTTTGCAGTGTATTCATCGAGAACTTTCGTGGGATCAAAACTCAAGTTAATCACTTGTGTATGAGAAGACTTACCATCAATATCATCGATATTGCCAAAACTAGGTTCAACGTCCTCTTCTTGAACTTCTTCTTCTATCATTTCGTGAAAAGTTAGGCTTAGACCCTCTTTGCGTGTACCATCGACAAATTCACTTACAGAATTTTCAATGACTTCGAGGTCTTTGAATTTGCCACTTGAGTAGCCTTCTAATAGGTTGTGCGAGTCATTTATAAAAATCTTGAAATGACAACGTGAACATTCGTAATCAGTCTTTTTATGTTGAATCCTTACTACGGTGTCGCAGCGGGGACAAGAGAGGTTAAATAGCAGTTTAGACATAGACTTACAATTAATTATTAGTATTTAATTAAAATTAAGCATTTTGTAAGGGGATACAATATGAAAATTTACTAATTTTCGAGGTTTTTTGTCTTTAAAAATTTATACGGTAGGAAAATGGACTATTGTTTGCGAAAACAATAGGGATAAAAGTTGTATACAAGTACCAAGGAATTAGTAGAAGGCCTCGATCGCGAAGGGCGCTTGATTCGCATCAAAGAAGAAGTTGACCCAAACCTTGAAATGGCTTACATTCAACGACGTGTTTACGAACGCGGTGGTGGGGCAGTGTTATTTGAAAAAGTTAAAGGGACGCCATTCGCTTGCGTCTCAAATTTGTTCGCCAGTGTGGAGCAGACAGAGTCTATTTTTCAGGGGCGTTGTGCAACAGTGAAAGAATTGCTTTCCTACAAAGCGGATAAAGAAAAAGTAAATGCTTTAAAAAAGCGTCCATGGAAAGTTTTTCCCCTTTTAAAAGAGTTGATTCATACCTTACCTAAAAAAGTTAAATCGGCTCCTGTAATGGAGTGCGAAACAAAAATTAGTGATTTGCCAAAAATTGTTTGCTGGGAGAAAGATGGTGGTTCCTTTGTGACTCTCCCACAAGTTTATAGCGAAGAGGTTGAGAAGCCGGGGCCGATGAACTCGAACTTAGGCATGTACCGTATTCAACTTACAGGAAATGACTATAAAAAAGACGAAGAGATCGGCCTGCATTACCAGATTCATCGCGGCATAGGCGTTCATCACGAAGCTCACAGGAAAGCTAAAAAACCTTTTCGAGTGGCAATTTTTGTCGGTGGTCCACCTTCAATGACTTTTTCAGCTGTGATGCCCTTGCCGGAAGGCTTGCCCGAAGTTGTATTCTCTGGCTTATTACAAGGACGCCGCTGGCGCTATTCCAAGTACAAAGATTGGACAGTTGCTGCTGAAGCAGACTTTTGTATTTTAGGTACCGTCGACGAAGATGACTTGAAGCCAGAAGGCCCATTTGGTGATCACTTGGGTTACTACAGCTTAACTCATAATTTGCCTTACATGAAGATTGAAAAAGTCTTTCACCGCAAAGACGCAATTTGGCCCTTTACAGTTGTGGGACGTCCCCCACAGGAAGACACCTCTTTTGGAGATGTCATTCACCATCTGACGGGAGAAGTCTTACCATCTGAATTGCCAGGCTTGCGCGAGCTCAATGCGGTGGATGAGGCAGGAGTTCATCCTTTGCTATTAGCTACAGCGGAAGATCGTTATTTACCTTATTGTGATGATGGGGAGCCCTATGAGTTGCATACAATTGCCCATGCTATTTTAGGCAAAGGTCAGCTTTCATTAGCTAAATACCTTTTTCTTTTAGGAGATGGAGATGAAGTGGCACCTCACGTTCATAACTATGAAAAGTTTTTTAAGTACGCACTCGAACGCTTAGATTTCTCTCGAGATCTACATTTCCATACATGCACGACCATGGATACTCTAGATTACTCAAGTACTGAACTTAATAAGGGGTCAAAATTAGTTGCTATTGCTTGCGGTAATCGTAAACGTACTTTATCCACAACAATCCCTTCCGATTTTAAGAGTCCCTTTGAAGGACAAGCTCATTTAGTGATGGATGGAGTTGTGGCTTTAGATATCGGTAAATGGCAGAGTCGTGAACAAGCTCGAGAAGAGGGCGAAAGACTTTCGCGTGAGTTAATAGCAGGGGAAGGAATCGCAATGGTGATCCTTACAGAAGAAGCTGAATTTTGTGCTGAATCAATCAGCAATTTCCTATGGCTAACTTTTACGCGTTCTGATCCAGCCGCAGATATTTATGGCTTAAACTCAGACGTAGTGGATAAGCACTGGGCTTGTGAGGCTCCGATGATTATTGACGCTCGAATTAAAAGGCACCATGCACCCGTTTTGGAAGAGGATCCTGATGTGGCAAAACGAGCTGATGAAATCCTAGGGAAGTATTTCAAATAGGCATTTGTATTGAGTAGGTTTAGAGTCTGATTCTTTTCTGCTCAAGTCTCCCTATAAAATTCACTTAAAAAGAGCGAAAACTGATAGGTTTTTGTATAGAGCGGTTTATTTTAGTGAGATTTTACAAAATATACGAGACCTAATGGCATGATTGATATCAAGAAATTTAGAGAAGATGCAGATTTCTTTAAGAAAAAATGGGCTGATCGCGGCCTAGAAGTAGATGTTAACGAAATCCTTGCGTGGGATACTGAGTGGCGTGAAAGCACAGTGAAAGTTGAAGAGCTCAAATCTCAGCGCAATACAGCATCTAAGCAAATCGGTATCATGAAAAAGAATGGCGAAGATGCGAGTTCCGCAATGGAAGCCGTTCGCAGCTTAGGTGATCAAATCAAAGAGCTCGATGCCAAAGCAGCCGAACTCTCTAGCCAAGTTAATGCCAAACTTTTATCACTTCCGAATCCACCATCAGAATTTACTCCTGTTGGTTTGACTGAAGAAGATAACCCTGAAGTTCGTCGCTGGGGAACAAAACCTGAATTTGATTTTGCTCCACAAGCTCACTGGGACTTGGGGCAAAATTTAGATATTTTAGATTTACCTCGTGCTGCAAAAATTTCAGGTTCTGGTTTCTACCTTTGGAAAGGAGCAGGCGCTCGTTTAGAACGTGCCCTCATTAACTTTTTCTTAGATCAAAATACAGAGAATGGCTATAAAGAGGCTTGGGTACCTTTCGTAGTAAATCCTAAAGCGATGACGGGTACGGGACAATTGCCTAAGTTTGCGGAAGAAATTTATCACGCACCAGAAGACAACCTCTATCTAGTTCCGACGGCTGAAGTTCCCGTTACAAATATTCATGCAGACGAAATTCTCGATGCGAAAGAGCTACCGATTGCCTACACAGCTTACACGCCTTGTTTCCGTAGAGAAGCTGGTGCAGCAGGTAAAGATTCAAGAGGTATTTTACGAGTCCACCAATTCTCAAAAGTAGAGATGGTAAAGTTTGTTGAACCTTCAACGTCTTACACTGAATTAGAAATGTTATTAGCTGATGCGGAGCACTTGCTTCAGCAACTCGGTCTTCACTATAGAGTAATTGAGCTTTGCTCTGGTGATTTAGGTTTTTCTGCGGCACGATGCTACGATATCGAAGTATGGGCACCAGGAACCGAGCGTTACTTAGAGGTTTCTTCTTGCTCGAACTTTGAAGACTTCCAATCACGTCGTTGTAAGATTCGCTACAAAGAAGAGACAGAGAAAAAAGCTAAGCTTCTCCACACACTCAATGGTTCTGGTTTAGCACTTCCTCGCTGTATTGTCGCGCTCATGGAAACTTACCAAAGAGCTGATGGTTCAATCGAAGTTCCAGATGTTCTCGTACCCTATATGGGCGGCTTGACAGAGATTAGCGCAGAGGGCTAGGTTGTGAATAAGCATTCTGGAAATGACCCTTATAAAACGAGGGAAAGTTTAATTGAAAGAATTCAGAATGATAATACGACAGCAAGCAGTTGGGAAGATTTTTCAGATGCTTACAGGCGCTTCATTTACATAGCGCTTCGCAATAATGGTCTCAATCACCATGATTGCGAAGAAGTTGTACAGCGTGTAATGATTAAAGTTTGGGAGAAAATTGCCCGCTTTAAGTACAATCCTGGTCGAGGTAAGTTTCGTTACTGGCTTTATCGCGTTTCTCGCAATGAAATGATTGATTTTGTCCGTGCTCAACAAGCCTATGAAAAGCGTAATGCAGCTCTTCTTGAACTCAGTCCAGAGATTGAAGAATCAGAGCTTAGAAAAGCAGTGGATGGCGAATGGAGAAACTACATTGCCAATATGGCTTTGGAACGTATTAAGGGAGAGTTTAAAGCTCATACAATCGAAAGTTTCTTAATGCATAGTAAAGGTGTTGCTCCTGATGAAATTGCTAAGAAATTAGGGATGACAGTTAATAGTGTTTACTTATCCAAACGTCGTATTTTAGATCGCCTCAAAGAAGAGGTTCGTCGATTAGAACACGAGCTCGGTTAAGCTCAAGTAAACAAAATCTAACAAAACAATCTATTTAAGTTAAAAAAAGCCTTATTTAATATAGAAAAATTACTAAAACTTAGTAAAATACTAAACCTAACATAGATAAAACAAGGAAAACACTATGAACGTTGACCAACACCTTAAAGTTGCCCAGTGGCACATGGAACAAGCAAGACTTCACGCTACACAAGATCACGCATGTGGTTGCCCAATCTCTGACGAGTACCAAAGAATCATCGACATCATCGAAGACGGTGTTGAGATTAAAGAAGAAGTTACTTGCGATCTTAAGTAAGTTTTAAACTTATTGAGATACAAAAAGCTCGGTTTATACCGGGCTTTTTTTGTGTCTAGAGGATTTGGAAACGCGCGAAGAATTGTTGAGCATCGGGGTTGAGGACGAGGTCAGCGGAGGTGATTTTCCCTTGTTTATTCAAACTAAATCCTCCGCTAGCTTCTTGCAAAGAATCTTTCCCGCCAATACTCAGTTTGGTCAATGATCCTGATTGGCAGGGACGGTTGAGTTCTAGAGCAATTCGTCCCATGCTTAAACGAGGATTGAGTTCACAAATGGGACGAAAGTAAAATTGATCCTTGTCTTGCCAGATGAAGCCATCGAGAGCAAATGGTCCCGTGAACTTGATCTCTAACATGATCTGAGCCCATTTTTGTGCGACGAGTTCAAATCCCTCCTTGATGATATTTTTACCTTGCTGAAAAACAAATTTTTTGATGTCTGGGGGCCATTTTGAATGAAAGGGACCACAAGTATTTGCGCTATTCGCAAAAGCTTTGGTTTCAATTTCTGTGAGGCCGTGAAATTTAAGTTTGCCCTCTCGAGTGATTTCGTATTGAGCTGAAAAATCGTATATTCTCTCGCGGTGGGTTTCCGCTAAAATTTTTCCTTGGCGTTTAATGGCCCCTTGGATCCATCTTAGGTCGTCTTCTTCAAGTTTATTGAGGTGCACTCGTCGGCAACCTCGGCCCGTACTTGCTAAAGGACTTTTGAGCATAAGGTCATTACGCTTCATACTTGAAAGCAGTTCATCTAGGCTTGAGAAAACTTGTGCTTCCTGTAGATCAAGAGCAGTGGATTCTGATTTGAGTTTTGAGTGCACTGCAGCTTGATAAGCTTTTGAATAGAGTTGTTTCCATTGCTCATCCCAGTTTTTAGTTTTAAAACTCTGAGATTGTTTTTTTCTAATAGCTTGCGTCTGCCTTTCAATTACAGGGCTTTTACCCCAAGCTTTAATTTGTCCTGGCTTATGTCTATCTAAGAGTTTTACCGTATCAGCATGAGTGTAATTTTCGGGCAAAGAAAAGGTCAAGTTATAAAAAGTATCAAGAGTCTTTAAGTCAATGGGGTGTGAGGTGAGGAGGATGTCATCTTTCTTACAGAGAGGGATGAGCAGGGGGGCTAAGTCCTGTTGTATGGTGGAGTAACTTTTTGGTGCGGAGATTTTGTGAGATTCGAGTTCTGCGGCAGGATTAAAAAGCCAGATGTTAGGGCTTCTGCCACGGCTACTGCTATGGAGTTTGAACTGTAAAATGGTGTCTTGATCCATCTTGGCGGCTAGTCGACCTTTCATGTCAAAGTAGACAGTAGATTTTGCACGATTGGGATCCAGTGATGCAGGAAGGTGGTGAAGATAATAATCCCAAAAACTAGAGTCATGATTCCATTTGTTCATCCAATCGACACCGAATTGGACGTGACGGATTTCGTCTTCGTAAACCACTTTCAAAATATCGGCAGTCTTTTGATCGCCAACAGCAGCAAACACATCGCGGTAATGATGGGTGAAGTCGAGGTTGGCTTGCTCCAGGGTTAAACTCATGCCGGCCAAATAAGCTTGAGGAGATTCAACTTGCGAGAGACAATCCCAGAAAAAACTACTTAGAGGCAAATCACCCGCTTGGCAATTGAGTTCTTGGAGGCGTTTGAGGTAAAGCCGGCAATGTTTTTGTTCATCAATGATCGTTTGTACGAGCCCACGAAGAAAAGCTTCGGGTACTGAGTGGTGAAATTTGAGAATGGCTTGAGCCATAAGTTCAATGGCGAGCAGTTCGTGATTCATGAACATGAGTAGTAGTAAGCCACGGTCGCGCTCTGAGTTCAGTTCTCCTAATTGCAGTTTTTTACTTTCTTTCTTGCCAAAAGCATAAGCAGAGGAGCGTTGTGGGCTCAATTGCAGAGTAAAAACTTCTGTGCTAGGAGAATAATCAATTTTGCCAGGATGACGAAGTTTTTCTTCGATATCTGGTGATTCGAGAATGTTCTGAGCAAAATGATATAAATTCATGTTTTTTGTCGGCTTAAAAAATTAGTCAAAAGGGTATTAAGCTCCATATTATATTGAATGTAAAAATTGTGAAGTGGATATGTCAGAAAAGATTTCAATTGAAGGGGACGCGGCTTTATTAGAAAAGCGCAAAGTTAAGCGCCCAAGCCGGTTTAAAGTGATTTTGCACAACGACGATTATACTCCGATGGATTTTGTCGTTTACCTCATTATGTCTGTATTTCATAAAACGGAAGATGAGGCAGCTCAATTGATGCTGACAGTGCATGTCAAAGGAAAAGCAATTTGTGGGATTTATCCCAAGGAAATTGCCGAAAATAAAGTCGATAAAGCCATGAGCATGGCCAAACAAGAGGGCCATCCCTTATTGTGTACCATGCAAAAAGAATAAAAACTACGTTTTCTTAAATTTTGGAAGATATTTTAGCGTAAGAACAAAGAGAGAATTATGTATAGTAAAGAATTTCAAATCACCTTCATGCTAGCCTTTAAAACAGCTCAGCAATATCGCCACGAATTTGTGCTGCCTGAACATATCCTTTTTGCGCTAGTTCACGATCCGGAATCTCGCAATGTCTTAGAAGTTTGTGGCGCAGATATTAATCGTTTAAGAGCCGACCTCCTAGAGTACTTTGAAAATGAATTACCGGATCTTCCGGGAGATGATGATTATCTTCCCGATGAATCCCTTGCTTTACAAAGAGTGATTAAGCGAGCTTCAGATCACGCAATTTCATCTGAGATTGAGACTATTAGTGGTATTCACATTTTAGTGGCACTCTTTAGTGAAGAGGATTCCCACGCAGTCTTTTTCTTACAAAACCAAGATATTGATCGTTTTGATATTGTTACCTACCTTTCTCATGGTGGCGATTCAGAAGAAGAGGGGGACCTCCTCTATGAAGATGAAGATGAGGATGATGATTTTGAAGATATTTTTGGTGAAACGGAACCTGCTAAAGGCAGTATGCTCGATCGCTATACAGTAAACTTAACTGAGCGAGCCAAGAATGGTGAGCTCGATTCAATCATTGGACGAAAAACTGAACTCAAGCGCGTGGTGCAAACTCTTTGTCGTCGTCGTAAAAACAATCCCATTTTAGTGGGTGAACCAGGTGTGGGCAAAACCGCTGTTGTCGAAGGCTTGGCTCAGTTGATTTGTTCAGGAAAAATTCCTGAGCGTTTGCGCAATGCGCAAATTTTTGCTTTAGATCTTGGATCTCTTGTGGCGGGCACCAAGTTTCGCGGTGATTTTGAAGAGCGTTTAAAAAACCTTGTCAGTGACTTAAAAGCCCGTGATGGAGCTATTTTATTCATTGATGAATTGCATACAATTGTAGGTGCGGGTTCAACGAGCGGTGGAACGATGGATGCCTCCAATCTCCTTAAGCCAGCCTTGTCCAGTGGTGAAATTCGCTGTATTGGTGCCACGACTTATGGTGAATTCAAAAATCATATATTAAAAGATCGTGCCCTCGCTCGTCGTTTCCAAAAAATTGATGTGAAAGAACCGAGTGTTAGTGAAACAGTCTCTATCCTCAAAGGGATAAAATCTTACTACGAAAAACACCACGAAGTTCAGTACCCCATTAGTGCTTTACAATCGGCAGCTGAGCTCGCCAATCGTTTTATTAATGACCGTTTTTTACCTGATAAAGCGATTGATGTACTGGATGAAGCAGGAGCTTCTTTGGCTTTGCGTCCGGCCTCACAAAAGAGAAAGACGGTGAATAAGACTGTTATTGAAGAAGTGATTGCTGCTATGGCGATGATTCCTTCAGCTAAGATTAATAGTAATGATAAGCAAAAACTAATTAGTTTAGCGGATGATTTGAAAAAGCTTGTGTATGGCCAAGATAAAGCCGTTGAAGCCGTGGTTAAAGCTGTAAAAACAGCACGTTCAGGTTTGGGTGATGAAGATAAACCTTATGGTTCCTTCTTGTTTACCGGACCTACGGGTGTGGGTAAAACGGAATTGGCCAAGCAATTGTCGAGCCTTTTAGGTGTGAAATTCTTACGTTTTGATATGAGTGAATACAGTGAAAAACATAGTATATCGCGACTCATTGGTTCGCCTCCCGGTTACGTTGGCTTTGAGCAAGGTGGTTTACTTACTGATGCAGTGACTAAAAATCCTTATAGCTTAGTTTTACTCGATGAAATCGAGAAAGCTCACCAAGAAATCTATAATATCCTATTACAGGTTATGGATCACGGCAAGCTAACTGATAACAATGGTCACGAAGCCGATTTCCGCAATGTGATTATTATTATGACGTCTAATGTAGGAGCTCGCGAGTCCTCTGCGAAAGTGATTGGTTTTGAGAATCTTGAAAATCTCAATGCGAGTGATGCGGCCGTTGAAAAATACTTCACGCCAGAATTTAGAAACCGCTTAGATGGTATTGTTCGTTTCAATCCATTAACGCAAGAACTCATGCTCAAGGTTGTCGATAAATTCCTTGCAACTCTCGAACAAAAATTGAAAGCGAAAAAGATTCGTATGAAAGTGAGTAATCGCGCTAAAAAATGGTTAGCCCAGAAAGGCTTTGATCCAGTGATGGGAGCACGTCCTTTGACGAGATTAATTGATAATAAAATTAAGCACCAGCTCACCGATTTGATTCTTGAAGAAAAACTTTCTGAAGGACATGAAGTTTTGGTCGATAGTGAAGAGGGGAAAATTACTCTGAAGGTTCGCGCTCTCGCCTAATAAATGCCATTAAATAAAGATTTTTTACGCTTAGCCATACCCAATGTGCTGAGCAATTTAGCTGTTCCTGCACTCAGTTTGACTGATACGGCCTTGATGGGGCATATGCCAGATCCCGTCATGTTAGGTGCAGTTGCCATCTCGGGGCAAATCTTCACCTGTCTCTATTGGAGCTTTGGTTTTTTACGCATGGGAACCACGGGCCTTACCGCTCAAGCTCATGGTCGTGGAGAAGGCGAAGAGCTGGTGTTTTTACGAGCTTTGGTGAGTGCCTTAGCATTATCATTTCTAATTCTCATACTGCAGTATCCTCTAGCTCAGTTCGCCTTCCACCTCCTCGACTTAGATTTCGAACTTGCGAAGTACGCAAAGACATATTTTGATATCAGGATTTTTGCGGCTCCCGCAACTTTAACGCTCTACGTATTTCACGGCTGGTTTTTAGGTAAGCAGAATTCTTGGTACCCCTTAGTTTTAACTTATCTCGGGAACTTAATCAATATTGCCATAAGTATTTACTTGGTGCGTTATAAAAACATGGATGTGGCAGGTGTTGCTTGGGGAACCTTGATTGCGCAATACTTAACCTTGATTTTGAGCTTGGTTTTAGCTAAGAAATACTTTAAAGCATGGCCGAAAATTAATTGGTCCGAAGTCTTTCGTTGGAATGAAATGAAGGCTTTTTTGAGTCTGAACCGAGACTTATTTATTCGCACCGGCTTTTTACTAGCAGTCGTTTCGTCTTTTACATTTATCAGCGAAAGATTTGGAACTGTTACTTTAGGCGCCAATGCCATTTTATTAAGTTTGGCCGCTTGTTTGGCATATGTAGTGGATGGTTATGCTTTTGCAACAGAGAGCTTGTGTGGGAAGTTTTATGGTAAGAAAGATTTTAGTGGGCTTAAGTCACTATATAAATTGTCTTTCAACTGGGGACTGGGGAGTGGATTGGTTTTTCTGCTTGTCTTATTCTTATTTGGAAAAGTCATTCTTTCGGTTTTTACGTCTCAAGAATCCGTATTAGATGAAGCGATAAAATACATGCCTTGGCTGATGTTGGCGTGCCTGCTTAATCCAGTCGCCTTTATTATTGATGGAATCTTTATTGGTTTGGCCAAAGCCAAAGAAATGAGGAAGATTATGATTCGCTGTTCGCTATTCATCTATCTTCCTTGTCTCTTTATTTTTTGGACTTGGAATAATCATGGCTTATGGCTGAGTATGAGTCTTTTTATGTTGATGAGAAGTGCCTATATGGCTTATGAGCTCAAGCAAGTTCGAGTTGATTAATCTCGGTAATAGATGGCGGAGTTCTTTTCGTTTTCACGGCATTCCACCGAGAAAACTCTAACGCGACCATCAGTCTGTTCTTGTACCCAAGGATCCACATAATCAAAAATGTATTTAGCTGAACCTTCCATACCAATATTGGGGAGGACGCGTAAACGACAAAGACCTTTGCGATCCATTTCTTCAAAGAAAGCCATTTCAGGATCATCTTCATTAATGAGAAGAGTGTGGTCAAACTTATCTTCAAGCCAGGCTTTGATGTGTTTGAGTCCACCAAAGTCCATGACCCAGCATTTGTCATCGAGTCCATCGGACTCAAAAGTAAAGTGAATAGATCTATCATAGCCGTGTACGAGTTGGCAGTCGCCATCGTCACGCCACTGTCTATGGGCACAGGGTAGGTAAAAGAAGCTCTTAGTTGAACGATACATAATTACTTGTTATTTATTTGTGAGAAAAATTCGGCACGAGTCGCAGGGTTGCGCTTGAACTGACCACCAATTTTTGAAGTCGAGGTTCTAGAGCTCGCATCTTGTATGCCACGAGATTTTACACAGTAGTGGGTTGCATCGATAACTACTGCTACATCTTGGGTGTCGAGGATGTAGCAAAGAGTGTGGAAAATTTGATGAGTTAAACGTTCTTGAACTTGAGGTCTACGGCTAAAATAATCTACAATACGATTGATTTTGCTAAGACCAATAACTTTTTTGTTAGGTATATAGGAAACATGTGCGAATCCATCGATCACCACAAAGTGGTGCTCACAGTTGGACATGACTTTAATGTCAGAAACCGTAACCATTTCGTCGTAGGCCATTTTGTTTTCAATTGCCGTACACTTGGGGAAATTATCGGGGTTGAGTCCCCAAAATATTTCATTTACATACATTTTAGCAACGCGACTAGGGCTATCCATGAGGCTGTCGTCTTTTAGGTCTAAGCCGAGAGTCTCCATGATTTCTCCGAAGAGAGATTCGATTTTCTGAATTTTTTGTTTAGCACCGAGGTCACTCTTAACTAGTGGCGTTGATTGTCCCTTGCTAGCTAAGTAGGCTTCTACTTCATGGCCAAGGGTAATATCAGTTTTGCTCGTGTCTAACATCAGTCATTTCCTTAATATTTTTAATAACTAAGTCTAATATGTGGTAAAAGTCAGTGATTTCAAAAAATAAGTCAAAATTTAACTTATTACTTTATTTAGCTTAACTTGAAAACTCTTTTAGCATTTTGAGTGGTTAATTTGGTCAATTCCTCAAGATCCATAGAAAGTAGTTGAGCGATTTTATCTCTAACATGAACGACGTAAGCAGGTTGGTTTCTCTTGCCTCTCATGGGTACAGGAGCGAGGTAGGGGGAGTCAGTTTCGATAAGGATACGATCGAGTGGAACTTTCTCTAAGCTTTTCCTCAATGAGTCTGCATTTTTAAAGGTCACAATCCCCGAATAAGATATGTAGCCACCTGCGTCAAGAAATCCACTTACCCAATTTTCATCGCCTGTATAGCAGTGTAAGATAAAATCTTGTTTACCCTCAAGGGTGTTGTTTATACATGAAAGAGTTTCGGGAAAAGCTTCGCGGCTATGGATAATAGCGGGTTTCTGTAATTCACGCGATTTATTGAGGAAGCTTTCAAAAATAGTGATCTGTCTTTTTTGAATGGCTTCATCTTTATCATAATAAAAATCTAAGCCGATCTCACCAACTGCGACGTTGTTCTCATTCTTGTAATAATGATCAAAATCTGAGGTTTCACCCTGGAAGTCTTTTACATATAAAGGGTGTACGCCTGCGGAAAAAAACATGTTTTCAAATTTGGCAGCGGTGTTGATTGCACGGTCGCAGGATTCGGGGTCACAACCAATCAGGGTCATATATTCTACTCCTGCAGAACGAGCATTTTTATAAATCTCTTCTGCATTATCCTCGGGGTCGAGGTGGAAGTGTGTATCAAACATTATTCAATCCAAGTCGTTATTTGTGAAGCTCTTAGTTTTGGAATTTGAATGATACGTGAATCTGATGCGTTTTCAATGTGCTCAGGAAGACTTTCTGCGTTGTAGGCAACTGAACTCTCTGCGGCAGTACCTATGGCAAATATGGCGAGGATCTTAAAACCTGGGGGGAGTTCAAATTCTTTAGTGATTTGTGCTGAATCAAATTCAGTGACAAAGCACATGGAGAGTTTTTCTGTCATGGCAGCTAAGGACATGTTTTGAAAAGCAGTTCCCACATCGGCGTAAAGGTTGGGGCTCTCGCCCTCTGGACCCGCACAAATGATGTAGGCTGGCGCAGAAGTATTTTCTTCATTTTCGTGAAGGTTTTGATGGGTTGTATTCAAATTAACAAAATCACTAATGCGAAGGCTTTTAGCTTTGTTGAGACAAACCATGTAGCGAAGAACCTGACGATTAGCTATTGAGTGAGCAAACCTAGCCGCTTCCATTATAGGAAGAATTTGATCCTTTTCAGGGGAGCGGGGGAGGAATTTGCGTGCGCTTCGACGGCGATTGATGGCGTTAATTAAATCCATTTACTTTATCCAGGGGTTTGAGATGTATTCTGGCATCACTGATTGAAGGTAGACTTCATCGTACGGGCACCAGAAGTGAACTTTAAGTTTATCATCGTCACTTTTTTCAATGAAAAATTTAACTTCGTTAGCTTTAAGTTTATCGATAGTTGTCGGTGGCCCACTAATGACTGCGTCCACAAAAGGCAAATCAACTTGAATGGTTTGGCCGGGGCTCATAACAGAGAGCTTTTGACGACGCATGGGTAAGAGTTTTGAGGCACTTTCAATATCAACAATTACTTTGACCTTATCAAAATCGGCTTTAATTCCAGAAGGTAAGCTGAGTGAAACTGAGCTGACAAAACTTTTGTCCCTTGAGCTATCGATGAGGAAGGGTTTAGTAGTTAAGTAGTTGATTGAATCGAGACGTTGACTTGGACCATTGATCAGCTTTGTTTTAGGCTCAATAGTGGGCGTATTGATGAGTCTGTATTTATCAGAGATAGCATTGTTGAAGAGGAGGCGGACGGGAACTTCTTTTTCGCGCATTTCATCGACTTCCACAATGATTGTCTGACTGATAATATTTTCAATCTGCGTCATGTGAGGGATGGTGATATCATCTTCGGTGAGCAAAAGTTTTAAGGTGCCCGGGCGTACGCCTTCAGGTATAGTTAACCGAACAGTGATGTCTTTACTCTCAAGTGACTGAAGGATTTTATTGGGGCCACGCAAAATGATGTTGGCAGTTGGTTGGTTCGTTTTTGAGAGAATGATATTACTATTTGGATTCACCAAAGTAATGGGTATACCGGAAAAAGTTTGAACTTTACTAATTCTTTCGTTAACTATAAACCAAATGAGTAAAGCAAAGAAAATAGCAATAAGCTTACGCTGAAAGTCATTGGTGAATAAATTGACGATGAGTTTAGACTTCATTTTCATTTTCCTCGGCTTGGGTCACAGCTTTCTTAAAGCGTTCAACATTATCGGAAACACTGAAGTTTTTGTTGTCGCTTGAATTGAGTAAGAAATTGTTGAGGTGACGTAAGAGCCTTTGTTCATCAACACCACGAGCCAAACGTCCTCGATAGGCAATCGAGATACCGCCAGTCTCTTCTGAAACAATAATGCAAACACAATCCGTTTCTTCCGTAACACCTACACCTGCGCGGTGACGACTGCCTAAACTCTTAATGATGCCATCATCTTGAGAGAGAGGGAAGAAACAAGCCGATGCTTTAATTTTATCTCCAGAAATAACAACGCCACCATCGTGAAGGGGAGTGTTGGGATAGAAAATTGTACAGAGAAGTTCTTTCGTTAAGTCTGCTTCGACTTGTACGCCAGATTCCATTAAAAAACGCATGCCAATATTTCTTTCGATGGCAATGAGGGCGCCAATTTTTCTTTCTGCGAGGTAGTGAGCACTCTCATTAATCATTTGGATGATTTCTTTTGTGCGAGCCTGATTACTGCTTTTTAGGCGACCTTTGCCTAATTCGGCAAAGGCGCGACGGATTTCTGGTTGAAAAATGATGATGGCTAAAAAGGCAACTAAAGTTGAGATTTGAGCTGTGATCCAGCCTAATACAGCTAGGTCTAAAACAGCAGAGATCAACCATGAGATTAGAAAGATGAAAGCTGCACCGGCAAGGATGGGTGCTGCTCGCGTGCCTTTAATAAAAAGTAAAACGGTATAAATGACAATGGAAAGCAAGGCTATTTCAAAGCCCATTTTTAAGCTAACTATCCATAAGGTTCTATCAAAAAGAAAGTCCATCCACCACTCTGCAAGTCAATTATAATCACTTCTTTCCTTATTAGTGGGGAGCTAGTGAGATAAGCCCATCAATGCCTCGAATAGAAAAGAATTTTAAAAATTAATCAAACTTAGCTCATCTTAGATAGAAAAGCTATCTAGTTTATACTTAGGGGGCTTGAAAAACGGCTAAAAATTCAACATTTCCTTTGGGGCCAGCTAAGGGGGAGTCGATTTGGTCGATAAGCTCCCAACTAAGTTCATCTTTGCAGAAGTCGCAAACTTTGCTTAGTGCCTGTTGACGTAAAGCATTATCGCGTACAACTCCGTCTCCCACTAAGTCTTTGCTTAATTCAAATTGTGGTTTGACCAAAATGAAGGCGAGGGCCTGTGATTTCAAGCAGCTAGCTGCGGCGTGAAGGATTCTAGTGACTGATATAAAAGACACATCACAAGTCATGAGATCTACTTCTTCAGGAATCTCTTTTTCGCTAATGTTTTTGGCGTTGAAGTTCTCGCGGCATATGACGCGCTCATCACTGCGCAATTTATAGTGCAGTTGATTGGTTCCCGAGTCAATTGTGTAGACGCGTTTTGCACCAAAGCTCAACATCAAGTCAGTAAAGCCTCCGGTTGAAGCACCTACATCCATGCCGACTTTTTCAGTGAGGTCAGGGGCGAATTTCTTGAGTGATGTTTTAAGTTTGAAGGCTCCGCGACTCACATAGGGAGAAGGACGATCGACACTCATTTCAGAGTCTACAGGGTAGGTCTCTGTGGTCTTGCGGACAATGTGATCGGCACGCGAGCGGACAAGACCAAGGAGAATCAGTTTTTTTGCTTCTTCAGCTGATTCTACTAAGCCTTGTTCAATCAATAATTGATCGGCACGCTTTTTTTTGATCTTGGGCATTAGCCTTTGAGCTGTCCAGTACCATTAATGATGTATTTATAAGTCGTGAGTTCTTCTAAGCCCATGGGGCCACGAGCGTGAAGTTTATCAGTACTAATTCCGATTTCAGCGCCCATGCCAAATTCAGCACCATCAGTGAAACGAGTCGAGGAATTTGAGTATACGGCTGCAGAGTCAATTTCCATTTGGAAACGACGGCAAGATTCTTTGTTTGTACTTACAATGGACTCACTGTGACCTGAGCTATATTCATTGATGTAGTCAATCGCTTCGTCGAGTGACTCAACGACTGTGCCGGCAATGATGTAATCCAAGAACTCTTCACCACGATCACTCTGTTGGATAGCGGTAGCTTCTGGAGCTAGTTGACGAAATGCTTCATCTGCGCGAACTTCGCAATTGGCGTCATTGAGAGCAGCGTAAACTTTGGGGATAAATTCTTTTGCGATATCCGCATGAACAATGACGCCTTCAGCAGAGTTACAGACGCTTGGTCTCTGGCATTTTGAATTCACAACAATATCAACCGCAAGGTCGAGGTCAGCTTCTTTATCTACGTAGACGTGACAAACGCCTTTGTAGTTCTTGATGACTGGAATCGTGCTTTCGCGCATAACGGCTTCAATAAGGCCTTCACCACCGCGAGGGATGATGAGGTGAATGTATTTATTAAGCTTAAGCATAATGTTGACCGCTTCGCGATCCGTCCAAGGAATAACTTGCATGAAGTATTCTGGTAAACCGCTTTCAACACCTGCATCATAAAGAACTTTAACGATAGCCTTGCTTGAACTGAGAGCTTCGCGGCCACCGCGTAAGATTGAGGCATTGCCAGATTTTAAACAGAGGCCTGCTGCGTCTGCCGTTACATTGGGGCGCGCTTCGTAAATGATACCGATAACGCCGATGGGTACTTTGATCTTTTCGATCACTAAACCATTGGGGCGGTGAAAAGTCGATTCGATTCTTCCGACAGGGTCAGTCAGAGAGGCAACGCCAATGAGACCTTTGGCAATATCTTGCACGCGTTCTGGTGTGAGTTTAAGGCGATCGAGTAAAGATTCACTCATGCCTGCGTCACGGCCATTTTGTAAGTCGATTTCGTTAGCTTTTAAAATTTCTTCTGTGTGTTCTTCAAGAGCTGCGCCCATAGCTTCGAGGGCACGGTTTTTAACACGACAACTTAAGATGGAGAGTGCGAGAGAGGCTTTTTTAGCTCTCTTGCCCATGATTTCTAATTCTTCTGCATAATTCATTATTGAGTTTCCTCTTTTAAAATCACTAAATTATCTCGGTGAATTGCGGATGCATAATTAGCACTGCCACCAAGGATTTGGTCGATATCTGACGATTGACAACCTTTAATTTTGTTAAGTTCGCTGTTGTTATAATTACTTTGTCCGCGAGCGATGACGGTTCCTTGTGTATTGAGAATGTCGACGATATCGCCTTTGATAAAGTCACCGCAGATACTGATAAGTCCACCAGGTAATAAGCTTTTTCCTCTGTAGCATAAGGCCTCTTCAGCACCAGAGTCGACAACAATACTGCCTTGAGTTTCTGGGAAGAAACCGAGCCAACGTTTAGAAGCCGACATTTTGTCTTGGCTCGCCGGGAATAGGGTGCCGATATCTTTGCCTTCGGCTAAGTCTTCAAGAGAACTGAAGTCTTGGCCATCGATAATCCACAAGCTTTCACCCACTTGGTTGAGCATGGTGGCGGCATTGAGTTTTGTGTGCATACCACCAGTAGAAAGTTGATTGCCATCAGTTCCTCCAGCAAGTTCGCGAATCTCATCATTCATTTCTTCGACTATCGAGATGCGTTTGTCAGGCTTGCCATCTTTGTCTAAAGTGTGTAAGCCGTTGATAGAGGTCATTAAAACAGTGAGTTCCGATTTTGACATAATACCGACTAAGGCGGCTAATTCATCATTCTCACCAAAGCGAATTTCTTTGACGGTCAAAGAGTCGTTTTCGTTTATGATTGGCATGACGCCTTTTCGTAGCATGGCATTGAGGCAATTGCTGAGGTTCAAATGACGGTGCCTATTGCGCACGTCATCGGCCATGAGTAAAAGTTGAGCACAATGAAAATCGCGCTTAGCGCAAGCCTGTTCATAAAAACTCATGAGTCGGCTTTGTCCTGCTGCAGCACAAAGCTGTAATTCGGGGAGGTGTTTGGGTCGCTGGGTCATGCCCAATAAACTCATTCCAGAAGCAATGGCGCCTGAGCTGACTAAAATGACTTCTTTTCCCAGCTCGCGAAGTTTATGCAAAGCTTCTACGAGATCATCGATCCTCTGAGCAGAAGGCACTCCGTTTTCATCTACGAGTAGGCGGCTACCGACTTTGACGACAATTCTCTGTGCTGAATTAAATATTTTTTCTCTTGGTGTCATTTGATTATATACTATAATTTAAACTGGAACTTATAAACGGCGCAAATATAGTGGACTTCTAAAAAAAAACGAGTGAAAGTAAGCCTTGACTAAATTAGCACGAGAAAAACACCAAGAAATCTTAATTTGCGGGCTCGGTAAAAGTGGCGTTGCTTCAGCTAGGTTAGCCTTGAAACAAGGCTATAAATGTTACTTGAGTGATAGTTCGCTACAGAGTCTTGAGCGTAAAGAAATTCAGCAATTGATTGAAGAGGGTGCTGTGTTCTGTAGTTTACCCTACACACAGGCTTTTGAAAATTGCGTCATGAGCCCTGGTATTAACCCCAAGAGTGAGTTGTACCAAGCAGCAAAAAAGGCCTCGGTCAACTTTATGGGGGAATTGGATTTTGCGGCGAAATTCATGCCTCAGACAAAGTTCTTAGCCATTACGGGGACCAATGGTAAGACAACTTGCACAGAAATGACTCAGCACACACTGAAAAATTTGGATTATGAGGCCGTCGCTTGTGGCAATATAGGTTTGCCTTTAGCGGAAGTCGCCCTTCGAGACAATCAGCCTGACTTTGCAGTAGTCGAGATTAGTTCCTACCAGATTGATCTTCTTAGTTCTTTAAAATTTGATGCCGCAATCATTCTTAATGTGAGTGAAGATCATATGGATCGCTATGGCACCTTTGATAAATACTTAGATTCAAAGTTAATGATACGGAAATTTTGCCACTTTTTAGCGGTTCAGCAGGATGTTGAATGTGCTCAAGCGGATATGGTTTTTTCGATAGGTGACGAAAAAGCAGATTTAATGATCGGGGAAGAATTATTTCAGTACAGAGATCAAAAAATTCCACTCCCAAAGTTTTCGTTTTACGGCAAGCACAATTTAGAAAATGCTCTAGGAGTATTAGCTTTACTCAATTCGCAAAAAATAGATCTTCAAAAATCATTGCTAGCGATGAGTGATTTTACTTGCTCCGAGCACCGCTTAGAAGATTTTGCGACTTATCAAAATGTGCTTTACGTCAATGATTCAAAGTCCACTAACCCGGCGTCATTAATGGTGGCACTAGAGACTTTTGCAGATAAAAATAAAAAAATTGTTTTAATAGCTGGCGGAAGGGACAAAAATATGGATTTATCAGTTGTTAATCCACTGATTTCTAAGTATGTTAAAGAAGTTTTTTCCTATGGTGAATGTAAAGAGAACTTAAAAGCTCTATGGCATACCTTATGCCTCACAAATTTATGTGCGGATTTTGAGGGGGCAGTTCTTGAAGCAATTTCTTGTGCAAAAGAGGGCGACGTCGTTTTACTTTCACCTGGGTGTTCAAGTCTTGATCTCTTTAAATCCTTTGAGGAAAGAGGGAAAAAGTTTAAAAGTTTAGTTCAAAAGGTTAATGAATGAATTTTAAAAAGTTTTTTGTCACAGGCGGATCCGTATTGGGCCTAGTCGTATTGAGTGGTTGTCAGTCCAGTAACTATAGCAACAGTCAAAATCCCTATTTGCTTAGACCTCACGAGGATTTACCTCCTGTTGCCGTTGAGCCACAAGAAGCAGCTCCAGAAGTTGATACGAACGTTGTGGTTGAAGAGCCCGTTGATGAAGTTCAAGGTATTGGAATTGGTGACGTAGAAGTGAATGAAGTTGCTAATGAAGAACCACTCCTTGAAGAACCGGACGTAATTGAAGAGCCTGTTGAGCCGGACACTGCCATTGCAGAAGCTCCTGCGGAAGATCAGTACTACACAGTGGTTCGTGGTGATAGCATTTGGAAAATAGCCACAAAATATGGCGTTTCTCAAAAATCATTAGTTAATGAAAATGGCATCGATATTAAGAAACCACTTCTCATTGGTCAAAAACTCAAGCTCCCAGCAGGTGCTCTTTCTGAGCCAGATCCAATGCTCATTGAAGAAGCTAGGAGAAAGCAAGGAAAAAAGTCCTCCAAGAAAGGCGTCGCCAAGACCTCCAACGGCGGCACATACACCGTAAAGAAAGGCGATAACCTCTGGACGATCCCAGGTAAATTCGATGTTAAACGTAGCACTTTTATGGAAGCTAATGGCTTTAGTAAAGATACAGTGATCTATGTTGGTCAAAAAGTAGTTATCCCAGGGAAGTCAGGTAACCTTGATTCATCTTTCTCTTCTAGTTCATCATCTTCAAGCTCAAGTTCTTACTCGAGTGATGCTGTAGCCTCTGGCGATACTTACGCAGTTCAAAAAGGTGATAATCTTTGGACGATCCCCAAGAAACTCAATGTAAATCGCGCTGACTTCATGGCAGTGAACAACTTTGATTCATCGACTGTTTTACAGATTGGTCAGAAAGTGAAAATTCCTGGTAAAGGAAATAACACTGTGTCAGAAACGGCTGTGGCTGATAATAACTCAAGTGATGCAGGATTATTTGATACGGCTCCAACTACAGAGTCTTTAGCTGAACCGACAACAGAAGCAAGTCCAGAAGCGACAGAAACTGATGCTGTAACAGGTGAAACTCCTGCAACAGATCCAACAGCTACAGAAACGGCTCCTGCAGTGGCTCCAGCTGAACTCAGTCATAATACTTACACTCTAGAAGTGAGTGATGGCGAAACTCTTGAAAGTATTTCTTTGATTTACTCAACTAGCCCTGAAGAGATTAAGAAGTATAACAAATCTATTCAGTCAAATGCGGATCTTAAACCTGGAATGAAGCTCACGCTTCCTTTTAAGGAATAGTTCACGTACATACCACTTTGAGGCAAGCTTCGGCTTGCCTTTTTTTGTCATTAAGTTAACAGGATATATAACATGAAAAAAATGCTTTTACTCAGCCTCTTTGCCCTATGTGCTAACGCAGCGGAATATGAAATCTTAGATGAAAACATTCGCAATCCCAAGCAAACAAATCTCAATGGTTTTAAAAATACACCCCTGCAACCGGCGCCTAATGAAAAATGGCATGTACATGACCCCGATAGAACACAACCACCAGTAGCCGAGCCAAAATATGATGGAAAACCCGTCCCCGCACCTGCCGATGCTACCGTGTTATTTGATGGTTCAAACTTAGACAATTTTAAAAACAAGAAATGGAAGCTTGTTGATGGAGCAATGCAGGTTGTTCCCAAGGCCCGTGATCAATTTACTAATGATAAGTTTGGTGATATTCACCTTCATGTGGAATGGATGGTTCCAGCTGGAATGAAAGGTTGGCATCAACAACAAGGAAATAGTGGAGTTTTCCTTATGGGCCGTTATGAGGTTCAAGTACTCAATTGCTGGGCCAATAGAACTTACCCTGATGGTATGACGGGAGCCATTTATGGTCAGCAGCCACCAGCCTTTAATGTTTGCCGTAAGCCGGGTGAATGGAATTCTTATGATATTCATTTTAAGGCACCTGTTTTTGAAGGTAAAAAACTCGTAACTCCAGCGTATATCACAGTTATTTTTAATGGTGTGAAAATTCACGATAACTACGAGATTAAAGGTGGAACTCATTACCGTCGAGTTGCTTCTTATTCAGCGCATGGCCCCAAAGATCATATCCGTCTTCAAGACCATGGTAATCCCAATATGTTTCGCAATATCTGGGTAGCCCCACTCAAGATGAAGTTGGGTAAGTAAGAGTACTTAACTCAATATTAGATCGACAAAAAGTCTTTGCGGAAAACGCAAGGGCTTTTTTGTTTTTTAGAGGGAATTGCTAATGCTCAAAAATTTTCAAATCGAGCTCTAGTTTCTGCCCGAGCCATTGGGCGTGTTCGCTATGGTCTTGGTAGTTATCTCCGGAGAGGGGATGAATTAAGATAGATAAATCTTGGCGATTTGATTCGAGCCAGTTGATGAAGGTCTCAAAGTCATTTGCGGTAAACGCAACTTGGAACATCCATTGAGTATGGGGCCCAACGGGTTTAAGGTGAATTCTTCCCAAATCAAAATTAAATTCTTTATCAATACTCGTATAAATCTGCTGAGCTAAGCTTTCCGTACTATCGTTAAAATAGACGTGAGCGTGATAACTTTCGTAGTTGTTAATGGGACGTGGAGAAGAGTTCATTGTTGACCTATGAATGTAATTACATTTAATATAGAGATGTTTTTTCATTTTGAAATTTAGTCATTGTCTAGAATGATGAAAGGCTGGCTGGAAGCCCGCGATCCCAGGGGGCTTGATAAAAGAGCGAGCTAGAAGCCCGCGATGGCAACCGCTAGCCTCTGTTAAGCGATAAAAAGTCTTACTTGTTTTACTTATATCCTAAACACAAAAAAGCCTTTGCGGAATCCGCAAAGGCTTTTTTTAGAATGACTTAGTGAGTATTATACGCGAGGTAAATCCCATTCAGCATCTTTTTGTGGTAACTCTGAGTGACCCATGAGGAAGCGATCTACTTGGTGAGCCGCTTCGCGACCCTCAGAGATTGCCCATACAATGAGTGACTGGCCACGACGAACATCACCTGCAGCGAAAACGCCAGGTACGCTTGTCATATAAGTCTTTTCGTCAGCTTTTACATTGCCACGAGGATCGAGGTCGAGCTTGAGGTCGCTGACCATTGTGTTGGTCTCAGGACCCGTGAAACCGAGTGCAAGAAGGGCGAGTTCACAAGGCCATTCTTTTTCAGTGTTAGGAACTTCTTCGATTTTGAAACCACCATTTTCGCGGTTTACAGTCACTTCAGTAGTTACGAGACCCTTGAGTTTACCGTTCTCGTCACCGACGAATTTCTTTGTAGAAATACTCCAAAAACGCTCGACACCCTCTTCGTGAGAAGTAGAAGTACGTAAACGCATTGGCCAGAAAGGCCAAGGTTGACCAGCAGGACGATCAGTCGTTGCTTTGCCCATGAGTTCGAAGTTAGAAACGCTTTCAGCACCGTGACGGATAGAAGTACCGATACAGTCAGAACCTGTATCACCACCACCGATCACGATAACGTTTTTATCTTTAGCTGTGAGGTTAGTTCCGAGTTTATCTTCGCTATCACCCGCGTTTCTGCGGTTTTGCTGAGGAAGGAAATCCATAGCTTGGTGAACGCCTTCTAGATCAGCGCCTTCAATAGGAAGTGCACGTCGAACTGTTGCACCAGCACAGATGATAACAGCGTCGTATCTCTTAAGGTCTTCCGTTGGGAAGTTAACGCCAACTTCAGTATTGATGTTGAAGTCAACACCTTCTTCTTCCATGATTTTAACGCGACGGTCAATAACCCATTTTTCCATTTTGAAATCAGGAATACCGTAGCGAAGAAGTCCACCGATGCGATCATCACGCTCAAAGACTGAAACGAGGTGACCCGCACGATTGAGTTGTTGTGCAGCTGCTAGACCTGAGGGGCCAGAACCAATCACGGCAATTTTCTTGCCAGTACGTTCTGTTGGTGGCTCAGCTTTAATCCAGCCTTCAGAGAAACCTTTTTCAACGATATTCTTTTCGATATTTTCAATGGTGATCGCCGGTTGGTTAATAGTCATGACACAAGCTTCTTCACAAGGAGCTGGGCAGAGACGACCAGTGAACTCAGGGAAGTTATTTGTGCTATGGAGACGCGCGAGGGCGTCTTTCCACTGACCCGTGTAAACGAGGTCATTGAAGTCGGGGATCAAGTTGCCTAAAGGACAGCCTGAGTGACAGAAGGGAATACCGCAATCCATGCAGCGTGCACCTTGAGTTTCGAGCTCTTCTTTTTTCATTGGCTCAGTGAATTCGTTGTAGTGTTCAATACGTTCTGCTGGAGGACGCTTCGCTTCTACTTGACGATCAAATTCTTTAAATCCAGTTTTTTTACCCATGATAATCTCCTATACCTGCGCCGCTTCTTCTTGTTCACGAGCAATTCGTTCGAGTGCGCGTTTGTAATCGTGAGGCATCACTTTAACAAATTGTCCGACTTTAGCATCCCAGTTATTGAGGATGTCTTCGGCTACGGGACTATTTGTGTAGTTGAAGTGATTTGTAATTAATTGTTTAAGTTCAGTTACGTCTGCTTCGACTTCGACTTTTTCGAAACCAATCATTTCCATGTTGCAGTTGAGTTCTTTGAACTTGTTAGTGGGGTCGAGTACGTAAGCTACACCGCCACTCATACCAGCTGCGAAGTTACGTCCAGTTTCACCGAGGATAACGGCAACGCCACCAGTCATGTATTCACAACCGTGGTCACCAACGCCTTCAACGACGGCTTTTGCGCCAGAGTTACGAACGCAGAAACGTTCACCAGCAATACCGTTGATGTATGCTTCACCAGTTACCGCACCGTAGAGAGTTACGTTACCCGTGATGATGTTATCTTTAGCAACGTAAGTTGCTGTCTTAGCGGGCTTAATAATGAGTTTAGCACCTGATAAACCTTTACCGAGGTAATCGTTTGTTTCACCTTCAACTCTCATGGTGAGACCTTTTGTTGAGAAAGCACCGAATGATTGTCCCGCAGAACCGTGAAAAGTCATATCGATGGTATCTTCAGGGAGACCTTCTTTACCGTAGATTTTTGAGATTTCATTTGAAAGGATGGCACCTACAGAACGGTCAGTGTTGCAAGTATTAATCTCGAAACTTACTTTTTCTTGCTTCTCAATCGCCGCTTTGGTTTTCTCTAAAAGAGTGAAGTCAATCACTTCGTCGAGTTCGTGATCTTGTACTTCAGTATTGAAGAGTTTAGTTCCTTCAGCAACTTCTGGTTTATAGAGAATCTTGCTGTAGTCAAGGCCTTGAGCCTTGTAGTGATCGATAGCTTTACGCATTTCGAGTTTCTCTGATTGACCGACCATTTCAGAAATAGTGCGGAAACCGAGCTCAGCCATGATTTGACGGAGTTCTTCAGCAACAAAACGCATGTAGTTGACAACGTGCTCAGGTTTACCTTTGAAACGCTTACGCAATTCGGGATCCTGAGTTGCAATACCTACTGGGCAAGTATTGAGATGACAAACACGCATCATGATACAGCCAGAAGCAACGAGTGGAGCCGTAGCAAAACCAAACTCTTCTGCACCGAGAAGTGCGGCAATCGCAACGTCGCGACCTGTTTTGAGCTGACCATCGCATTCGAGTACGATTCGGTTACGGAGGTCATTCATAACGAGTGTTTGTTGAGCTTCAGCAATACCGAGTTCCCAAGGAAGACCACAGTGTTTGAGTGAAGTAAGTGGAGATGCACCCGTACCGCCATCGAAACCTGAAACGAGGATGACGTCAGCTTTTGCTTTGGCAACACCAGCAGCAATTGTACCTACGCCAACTTCAGATACGAGCTTAACGTTGACGCGAGCTGTGCGGTTAGCATTTTTGAGGTCGTAGATAAGTTGAGCCAAGTCCTCAATCGAGTAGATATCGTGGTGAGGAGGAGGAGAAATAAGACCTACGTAAGGAGTTGAGTTACGGCATTCAGCAATCCATGGGAAAACTTTTTCACCAGGAAGTTGACCACCTTCACCAGGCTTAGCGCCCTGAGCCATTTTAATCTGAATCTCATCAGCATTTGTGAGGTAGTGAGAAGTTACACCGAAACGGCCAGAAGCAACCTGCTTAATAGCCGAACGACGCCAGTCGCCATTTTCGTCTTTTTCGAAACGAGCTGGATTTTCTCCGCCTTCACCTGAGTTTGACTTGCCGCCGATGCGGTTCATGGCAATTGCGAGGTTCTCGTGAGCTTCAGAAGAGATCGAACCGTAAGACATCGCACCTGTTTTGAAACGTTTAACGATTTCAGTCCAAGGCTCAACTTCTTCAAGTGGGATTGGATTTTGATCTCTGAATACCATGAGGCCACGAATTGTCATGAGACGCTCAGATTGATCGTTGATCATTTTGGCGAATTGCTCATAAGATTGTGGAAGATTGTCGCGTACAGCTAACTGAAGGCGAGAGACTGTGTGCGGGTTGAACATGTGACGTTCACCATTACGGCGCCACTGATAATCACCACCGACGTTGACTTCGATTTTACCTGCAGTTTCCTCAGTTGGGAAAGCTTGTTTGTGGCGTTTTACAGTATCTTTATGGATTTCACTCAAATCAGCACCCTCAATACGAGTCGCTGTGTGAGTGAAGAAACGATCAACAAAATCTTTTTTGAGACCGAGGATTTCGAAAATTTGTGCACCGCGGTAAGAGTGAAGGGTAGAGATACCAATTTTCGTCATCACTTTTACGAGACCAGTACCAGCAGCTTTGATGTAGTTAGCCACGGCTTTGTCGTGATCTACAGTGAGCATACCTTTGTCGATCATTTCGTCGAGAACTTCGTAAGCCATGTAAGGGTTGATGGCACTTACGCCATAACCGAAGAGGGTAGCGAAGTGGTGAATCTCACGCGCTTCAGCAGTTTCGACAATGATGCCGCATCTAGAGCGACGTCCAAATTTTGTGAGAGCGTGGTGAATGAAAGAAGCTGCAAGAAGAACTGGGATAGCTGCATTCTTTTTATTGACACCGCGATCTGAAAGGATGATGAGTGTTTTACCTGCATCAACAGCATTAATCGCTTTAAGAATGATTTCGTTGAGTGCTTGATCTAATCCATTGACACCGGTATTAGCTTTGAAAAGAATTGGAATCGTAACGGCACGTAAATCTTCTTGATCGAGTGAGCGAAGTTTTTCTAATTCGCCATTCGTTAAGAAAGGAGTTTCAACAGAAAGCTTTTTGCAGTGGAGGCCACCTTGCTCGAATACGTTGTGAGCTGAACCAATCGTAAGTTTGAGAGAAGTAACGACTTCTTCACGAATACCATCGAGTGGCGGGTTAGTGACCTGAGCAAAAAGTTGTTTGAAGTAATCAAAGATTAGACGCGGCTTGTCAGAGAGGACAGCTAAAGGGGTATCTGTACCCATTGAGCCGATCGCTTCTTTGCCCGTCTCGCCCATGGCAGAGAGGATGATTTTTTCGTCTTCTAGGCTGTAGCCGAAAATTTTCTTACGATCCGTGAGAGAAGTTTCTTCCACTTTGTTTTCGAATTCAACTGCTGGGATTTGACCAAAGTGAATGAGGTTGTCTTTAACCCAGTCACCATAAGGCTGAGACTTAACAACGCGGTTTTTGATTTCTGCGTCATCGACAATGCGACCTTCTTCCATGTCTACGAGGAACATACGTCCTGGCTCGAGGCGGCCGTGGTATTCAACATTAGCAGGATCCACATCGACAACACCGATCTCTGAAGACATGATAACGAGACCATCTTTAGTTACTGTGTAACGTGAAGGGCGGAGGCCGTTACGGTCGAGGATAGCACCAATGCAGTGACCATCTGTGAAAGGAATTGAAGCAGGACCATCCCATGGTTCCATGATGCAAGAAGCATATTCGTAGAAGGCTTTTTTCTCATCGGACATGTCTTGGTGTTTTTCCCAAGCTTCGGGAACGAGAGTCATCATCACTTCTGGAAGTGAGCGGCCTGTGTTGACCATGAGTTCTACTGCGTTATCGAGTGAAGCTGAGTCAGAACGACCTTCAATGACAACTGGCTTGATTTTTTCAACGCGATCACCAAAGAGTTCGCTCTCGAAAAGTTCTTGACGAGCACGCATACGGTTGACGTTACCACGGAGAGTATTAATCTCACCATTGTGGCACATGTAGCGGAAAGGCTGAGCGAGGTCCCAAGTTGGGAAAGTGTTTGTAGAGAAACGCTGGTGAACTAAGGCTAAATTAGTCACGAATTCTTCGTTAACTAAGTCAGGGTAGTACTCAGACATATCTTCAGGTTTAATGAGGCCTTTATAGATAATAGTAGTTGTAGAGAAAGATGGGATGTAGAAGAAGTTTTTCTCACACATATCCGATTCGCGGATTTCGTTCTCAACAGCTTTGCGCGAGATGTAGAGGCGGATGCCGAATTCTTCTTCGCTAAGCTCTTCTTCGCCACGGCCAACAAATACTTGCATAACCTTGGGTTCAGTTTCTTTAGCAATTCTACCGAGTGCGTCCGTGTTAACTGGAACTTCACGCCAGCCGAGGAGATTGAGGCCTTCTTCAGTTACAGAGCGTTTGAAAGCGCCCATGCATTTGCGTCTTTGCTCATTATCCTGTGGAAGGAAGACCATACCAACAGCATAGCGACCTTCTTCAGGAAGGAAAATTTCGTTTTTACGACAATCTTTTACGAAGAAGTCATGTGGAATCTTCATTAAGATACCAGCACCGTCACCTGTTTTACCATCGGCACTTACGGCACCACGGTGAGTGAGGCGTACTAAGATCTCTAAAGCATTGTGAATAATTTTGTTGGATTTACGGCCATTCAGGTCGCAAATAAAACCGGCACCACAGTTGTCCTTCTCCATGCTAGGAGAGTACAAACCGAGGTCTTGAGTATTAAAACCAAGTTGTTTTTTGTCCATAGTTATAATTTATCCATGATGTGTTATATAATATAAATAGCTCGCTAAAATAAAGGTTTGCTCTTTTTTTGCAATAGCTGTTAAAAAATTAACAGCCTAAAACCATGTCATGTTTTAAAAAATGTTAGTTGTCAACAGCTTGTGTAAGTTATTAGCTAGTTAAATGTATGCTGATTTTACGAAATTCACTTATGGAAAAGGGAAAATTAGTCATAAAAAGGAATGTAGGTCAATTCGTCCATATCAGACTGTGCTAAAGCAGTGCCAGGACGATCTTCACTGACGTAAGTAAGTTCTTGGAAGTCATTGTTTGATTTAGGTTCGATAACAATAGTGTTTTGTGTGTGCTTTGTTTTGTGTGTGCTTTGCTTGAGTGTCACTAGGTTTTCAAGGAATCGAGAGCTTTCACGAAGTTCTTTTGAGTTTTCTACGTAGAGTTTGAGTTGTTTTTTTGCTCGGGTTATAGCGACGTAGAGTAGGCGTCTTTCCTCTTCAATATTCTGCGAACTTTGGAGTGGTATGGCACCTTCGTTTACGGCCAGGATATGAACGCTTTGCCATTCCTTGCCTTTTGCTGAGTGAATAGTAGAGAGAGTGAGGAGTTCGTCGTGATCTGTGTGATCGACTTCCATATTGAGGATGATGTCGGTATAGAAGTCATCCCAATTTTGCGCTTTACGCAATTCTTCCGATATGGTGTAGATGTCTTTGAGTTTTTTGCGGTTATCTTCCTTGAGGTTGAAGATCAGTGGAGTGGTGAAGTCGATCAATTCTTCAAGGTTGTTTTTGTTAATAGCCATTTTTTGAAAGCTTATTAACTCATGTACTGCATCATGAGATTTTGTTGGAAGTTTAATATCTTTCAGTTGTTTTCCATTGGAGATTTCTAGGAGGATTTTTTCGACTGTTTTTGGGCCTAGGCCTGGTATGATTTCGAGGCATTGGTTAAGAGCTAATTGATGGACTTCTGAGCTGAAAACGAAGGAAAGTGCAGCGGCAAATTTTTTGATGTGGCTTTTGTCAGTAATTTTTTTACTGCCAAATTTTTTGTAGGGTATACCCTGTCGGGTGAGTTCCATTTCGAGTCTTAGGCAGTGCAGAGTTGAGCGATAGAGGATGGCCTGTTGATCAAATTTTATGCCTTGTGAACGTTTGAGATAAACATCTTTGCAAATTTCTTTTTCACTCGTTTTGTGATAGGAACTGAAAAGAATGTCGGGGTCTTGTCCTTGGCTATCGAGTCCGGAACGGAGTTTCTTTTGGATGACGCCTTTTGCCATAAGCATGGATTTGTTGGCGAAATCGAGAATTTGTTGCGTGCTGCGATAGTTTTCTTCTAGAGTCAGGGATTGGGCTCCAGTGAAGTCTAGGCTGAATTGCGATATTTGTTCAGGTAGAGCACCGCGAAAGGAGTAGATGCTTTGGCAGTCGTCGCCGACGGCCATGATGTTGTCGTGTTGCTTGCAGAGTTTTTTGAGGATGTCGATTTGCAGTTTGGAGGTGTCTTGGTACTCGTCAACCAAAATGTATTCGCACTGTTGAGCTAAGCTGAGGTTTGGCCCTTCAAGGGCTTTGGACCAAGTACAAAGGATATCGTCGTAATCGTAGGCTTTGAGTTTGTTTTTGTGTTGGCAGTAATTGGCCTTGAGTTTATGTATGAGTTCTGAGTGACTGAGCCAAGACGGGAAGTGGGCAGCGATAATTTTAATTTCTTCTTCCATGGTATTTGTACAGAGGGAGAAGAATCGCATAAACTCGCGTGGTGAGTATGAGCTGATAGCCTCGAAACATTTCTTTTTTAGTTCTTTGCGAATGAATTTGGCTTGTGATGTATCGTCAAAGATTCCCGATAAATTGTTGAGTATGCCGAGGTTCTTTAAATCATTGAAAGCAATAGAATGAAAAGTGCCTGCCAGTACAGGGCAATCTTGATCCATAAGCCGGTCGATGCGCTGTTTCATTTCTTCAGCCGCTTTGCGAGTGAAGGTAAGCATGAGGATTTTATGGGCGGGAACTCCAGACTGAATTAGTTTGGCAACACGGCAGCATAGGGTGTGGGTTTTTCCTGTTCCTGCTCCAGCTAATAAGAGCAGTGGGCCCGTTTTGTGTTGAACGGCTTTTTCTTGTTGGGGATTTAAATCCATTGACGACTCACCTTAGATAATCTTTTATAAGCTAATATAAGTATGCTAAAATAGTAGCTGATAGTAAAGTTTTTCTAGGCTTTGTGGCTTAAGTTTAAGTGAATTACTTGTTATTTCGCATATTTCAGACAAAATGATAAAAGTTAGGTACACGGATTTTGTTCGTGTGAAGGATTTAGTTACAAATAAGAGGAAGGTTTATGAATAAAGTACTTATAATTTTAGCTGTGGTTTGCGGCTTTATGTTTTTTAGTAGTCAATCCAAAAAGAAAACGGATTCATCCGTGTCGAATGGTGGAGGAGATAAGTATCCCATCTCCAAGCTGTACACTAGCGTTGTGGATAAAAGTGGTAAGGCGGTGGCTAATCATGGTTTACAGGATCGTGGTTATGTGCTCGTTTATTATTCAGCCTCTTGGTGTCCGCCTTGTCGTCAGTTCACACCGATTTTAGATAAATATTACCAAGAAAACAAGAACAAACAGAATTTTGAAATCTTGCTCGTTTGCGCGGATCGCTCAGAAAAAGAGATGCTTTCATACATGAAAAAAATGTCTTTTAATGCGGTAGATTTTGACAAAATCAGATCGTCTGGATTAGCTCAATTTGCAGGTAGGGGGATTCCCAATTTAACTGTGTTCGACAATTCGGGAAAAGTGCTTTTAGATGGTCGTAAAATGCGTGCAATGGAAGCTTTGGAAGCCTTTAAGAAGTTACCGCGTAAATCAGGTAAAGTTGCCGTCCGTTAAGCAAGGCTAAGAGTGAATTGAAGTCCATCGGGTGAAAAGCATAGAAAACTACCGTTAGAGTTTTTCATAAGAGGTGTGCCCAGCTTTTTGAGCTTTTGGATAGCTTCTTTTTTGATGGATATAATAAGTCCTTGGCCTTTATATTTCGAATTGTCGTGAAGGCCTAGTAGCAAAGGTTTATTGCGCAAAAGTGTCCTTGGATAATCCGAACGCATCGCGTCACAAGTGGCTCCGAGTTGAACCCAGAAATTAATGGAATCGACGTAGTGTTTTGTAGATTGACTGAGTTCTAAAATTGTACAGCTACTTTGATTGGGGAGCTCATGTCTTGCAGTTTTTTCACCTAGAAAAATACTGAGGCCATTGGGGTCAGTAAAAAAGAGCTCAGTATCTCCGTTTTCAGTACTGGAGCAATCAAAGATAATTCCGAGGTCTTGATAATGATTGAAAACATCTTGGTCATTGTGAGCCTCAATGTAAATGCTTGGGATGTTTTGGCAATGATCACGTAACTCTATGCAGGCGGAGCCATCAGAGAATATTTTATCATTAACTTGGACTAAACCAAGAGCGAGATAGAACTGAGTGCTCTCATTTAGCTCTTTTGACTGAGAAAGTATGTGAAATTTATCTAAGCTGAGGTCAGGTTTCATTGTGTACAAAGAATTTTTTGTTGTATTCTATAGACATTAAATTTTATATCAATCAATAAGGCGAAGAAATGAGTCAAGCAAATACAATTTACCTCAAAGACTACCAAGAACCTGATTACCTCATTCCCAAGACACAGTTAACCGTAGAGATTTTTGATGACTGTGCCCGCGTCAGTTCTCGCTTAAGTATTAAAAAAAATCACTCAGGTGAGAGAAGGGAGTTAAAACTCAATGGTGAGAATTTAAGTTTTATTTCAGTGAAATATGTGGGTGAAGAAAGTATTGCTTACGACCTCTGTGATAAGTATTTAACGATTGTTCCTAAGAGTGATGATTTTATCTTGGAAATTGTCAATGAAATAGACCCAAAGAATAATAAAGCCTTAGAAGGCCTCTATCAATCTGGTGATATTTACTGCACACAGAATGAGCCTGAGGGCTTTAGGAAAATATGTTATTACCTCGATCGTTCGGATGTGATGTCCAGTTTTACTACCCGTATCGAAGCTGATAAAGTTGACTTCCCACGTTTGCTCTCCAATGGGAATTTGATTGATAGCGGTGAAATGACGGGAGATCGTCACTATGCAGTATGGGAAGATCCATTCCCTAAACCTTGTTACCTCTTTGCTTTAGTGGCAGGTGACTTAGCGAAAGTTGATGATAATTTTACAACAAAGAGTGGACGTGAAATCGCTCTAGAGATCTTTGTGGATCATGGTAATGAAGATCGCTGCGAACACGCTTTGGAGTCATTGAAAAAGTCAATGAAATGGGATGAAGATCGCTTTGATCTTGAGTATGACTTAGACCTTTACATGATTGTTGCGGTTGATGCATTCAATATGGGAGCCATGGAGAATAAGGGTCTCAATATATTTAACTCAACCTGTGCCTTGGCAAATCCCGACACGGCTACGGATGCTAACTTTTTTCGAATCGAAAGTATAATTGCTCACGAGTACTTCCATAACTGGACGGGTAATCGCGTCACTTGCCGCGATTGGTTTCAATTGACTTTAAAGGAAGGTTTAACTGTTTTTCGCGATCAAGAATTTTCAGCTGATTTAAATTCTCGCGCAGTTTGCCGTATTGAAGATGTACGAGCTTTGCGCGATTCGCAATTTGTGGAAGATGCGGGGCCTAATGCTCACCCAATTAAGCCAGCGTCCTATATGGAGATAAATAACTTTTACACGCCGACCGTTTATGAGAAGGGCGCCGAAGTGATTCGTATGATTCACACAATGATTGGTGAAAGTAATTTTCAGCTGGGCATGAAAAAGTATTTTGATCTCTTTGATGGTAAAGCTGTGACGACTGAAGATTTTGTTCACTCCATGGAAGTTGCTTCGGGTCGAGATTTCAAGCAATTTAAGCGTTGGTATAGTCAGTCAGGAACACCTACAGTTCAAGTGACTTCAAAATTCGATGAAGGTGCAGATACCTTTACATTAACTTTCACTCAGAAACTCAAGAACAAATCTGATCAAGTTTACCATCTGCCAGTTAAGCTTGGCTTGCTCGATAGCAATGGAGAAGAGCTCGAGTTGATTATGCAGGGTAAAAGTTTTGGGACTGAGACAGTACTTGAATTACATACGGATTCTCAGAGTTTTGTTTTTGAGGGCTTAAAAGAAAAGCCTGTACCTTCTTTGTTCAGAGCTTTCTCTGCACCAATTATTCTTGAGATGGAAACAAAAAGAGAAGATTTAGCTTTCTTGCTTTCCTATGATTCTGATAGCTTCAATCGTTATGAGGCAGGTCAGCGCCTCGCCAAGTTAGAAATCGAAAGCCTTTGTGAAGCCTTACGAGATAACAAAGTACCACAAGTCGATCACTTGGTCTTAGATGCCTTTAGTAAACTCTTGCGCTCAGCGAATGCTGATGAGGCTTTTAAAGCCTTAGCTTTCGCCGTTCCATCACTCGTGAGTATTACGGAACAACAAAAAGAGTTCTCTCCAGTGATTGCCCAAAAAGCACGCGAAATTTTATCTCATGCACTGGCTGAGGCCAACGAGGATTATTTAGCGGAGCACTTTAATCGCTACAATGCGAAAGAAAATTACGTGTTTAATGCGGAAAACATGGGATTGAGAAGCTTCAAAAACATGTGCCTTCACTACCTCTTAAAATTACCAAAGGCCGATTATATCTCCTTAGCACAAGATCAGTATGATACGGCGAATAATTTAACGGATCGTTTTGCGGCTTTACAGGCACTATTGCAAACTCAGTCTACGGCTCGTGATGAAGCCCTTGAGCATTTCTATGATTTGTGGAAAGATGACGCCATCGTCATTAATAAATGGTTTGCTGCTCAAGCCGGTGCACCAGTTGGTTCAAGTGATCAATTGATTAAGAAGCTCGAGAACGTGGAAGCTTTTGATATTCAAAACCCCAATAAGGTTCGTTGTCTCTATGGGGCATTTGCCGCGAATTTACCTCAGTTCCACAAAGAAGATGGCTCGGGTTATCATTTGATTGCGGATAAGATTATTGAACTCAATTCTTTTAACCCGCAAATCGCTGCGGGGCTTTCTAAAGCTTTCAAGAAATTTGGTGCCCTCAAAGGGCAGCAGAAAGACTTTATGAAAAAGGCTTTGGAAAAAATCATTGCGGTCGATGACTTATCACCAGATGTTTATGAGATTGTGAGTAAGACTTTAAAAGCCTAAAAACTTGCCTTTTGTGAGCTGGTGGCATTTTGTTCTATCTGGTAGTTAAACTTTAGGTGAAAGATTATGAAATATAGGAACTTAGGCAAGACAGATATATCGGTTTCATCCATTGGGATCGGCGCTTGGCAATTAGGTGGACCTTTGGTCTTGGATGGTGTTCACGATGGACACCCTGACCCAGGAAAAGCCAATGTGATCAAACTCATTAGGGATTTAGGTGAGCTCGGCGTTAATTTTATTGATACCGCAGAACAATACAGTCATGGTGAGAGTGAACGACGTGTTGGAGCGGCAATAAAAGCCGATCGAGATAAATGGGTCGTCTCCACGAAATTTGGTCACAAAGTGGGGGAGGGCAATCGTCGCCATATCGACACGTCACCACAATCAATTATGCCGGCTTTAGAGGATTCTTTAAAGCGTCTGCAAACTGATTATGTGGATGTCTATAATTATCATACCATACCCGACATTGCTCATCTTGAAGAATCCGCTAAGATTTTGCAAAAAGCCAAAGATAAGGGGATGATTCGCGCCTTGGGGATATCGACGACGGATACAGCAATAGTGCGAGAATTGATCAAAAGGGATATGTTGGACGTGGTTCAGTATGTTTCCTCAATCCTTTCTCCTGCAAAAGAAATGCAAGGCTTGATAGAAACTAATAATTTAGGTGGAGTTAGCCGGGGAGTGATGGCAGGAGGCTGCTTGAGTGGACGTTACTTCCACACTAAACTCGAGTGCAAAACAGGAGATCGTCGTTCTTGGGGCGATGAAGATTATTCTCGTTTTAATGTGTTTGAACAATTGATTCCAGAAGGAATGACAATGGCACAGTTGGCTTGTCGTTTTGTTTTAGATCAAAAAGCGAGTCACACAATTATTTTGGGAGCCAAAAATTTGAAAGATTACAAATCGGCAATTGATGCGGTTCATTTAGAATCATTGGATGAAAAACTGAAAGCTGAGCTTAGAACGGCTGCCCATGACTTAGGTTTTGATTAAGGCTTTACACAAAGGTAATTTTGATGAAAGAGTTAGATGATAAGGATTGGGGCAAATACATTCGCTCTGGTTATAGAATATTTTTCGGTTCGGGCGCCGCTTGTCCCCATTAATTAATGAAAGGGGGATACTCACTAGAAGTACTTTCACGCATAATCCTGGCCTCAATTGAACTCTTGGCAGATTTGCATTCAAGAGAGGCTTAATCTTTAGTTTTTCTCTGGAGCAGTCCTGTTAGCGGGGCTTGATTAATAGAAGCCGAATTCTATCTTTTTATTTGAATTAATTAACAGGATATGATCCGCATGAAGTACCCAGAGTTGAACAGGGAAAAACTTCGTATTCTTCCTTTGTCAGAAAGAAAGAATAAAGTAATAATAGCCGAAAGTTACGTTGCCAAAGATGCTGATGCCAATCAGCTTGGTGAACACGGTTCAAAAGTCATGAATAATCTTTTGGCGCGCATTTCTGAAGCGAAAAAAAATGATAAGCCCGTGATCTTGGCCTTTGGGGCGCATTCTATCAAAAATGGTTTAGGACCTGTGCTAATAGATCTAATGGAACGCGGTTATTTGAATCACTTAGCCACAAATGGCGCGGGTGTGATTCACGACTGGGAATTTGCATTTCAGGGCCAGTCGAGTGAAGATGTCAAAGAGTATGTGGACAAGGGGCAGTTTGGGATTTGGCAAGAAACAGGTTATTACATCAATTTAGCGATTAACGTTGGCGCTTACGAAGGCAAGGGTTACGGCGAGTCGGTTGGAGCTATGATCGAGAATGAAGGTTTACAGATTCCTTCTGCCGATGAATTGAAGTCGCGCATTATCGTCTTATCCGAGCAAAATGCTGAAGCAGTTGCGGCCGCCGCAGACTTGTTGAGTATTATTCAAAAATTTGATTTAGAGCCAGGTTTTTTATCTATTCCTCATCCCTACAAAGAGTACAGCGCTCAAGCGGCCGCTTATCGTTTAGGTGTTCCATTTACGAGTCACCCGATGATTGGCCATGATATTATCTACAATCACCCCATGAATCACGGTGCGGCAATTGGTCGTAGTGCTCAAACCGACTTTTTGCGATATGCGCACAATGTTTCCTGTTTGGATGGTGGTGTTTATATGTCTATTGGCTCAGCGGTAATGAGCCCAATGGTTTTTGAGAAATCACTGTCCATGTCACAGAATTTACACATTCAAAATGGCGAGCATATGGATAAACATTATATGGTCATTGTTGACTTGGCAGAGAGCCAATGGGACTGGGCAATTGATGGGGAACCACCGATGGACAACCCTGCTTATTATTTGCGTTACTGTAAGAGTTTTAGTCGTATGGGCGGCACAATGGAATATGTTTGTGCAGATAACAGGGACTTCCTGTTGCATTTATCCCAAGGACTTCTTTAATAAAATAAACAATTTTTAATTCTGGAATCTAATATGTTAAATCACGTTCGTCAGGCATTTGATGACCTCAATACATGCCTAAATCAATTCATTAATGATGAAGAGAATTTTAAACGAATTTGCGATCTTGGCGAAGCTATGGCAGATGCTTTTTCAAATGGAAAAAAAGTTTTGATTGCGGGCAATGGCGGCAGTCACTGTGATGCACTGCATTTTGCCGAAGAATTCACGGGGCGTTTTCGCAAAGAAAGAAAAGCTCTTCCTGCTATTGCATTAGGTGATGGTGCGCACATTACTTGTACGGCGAATGACTATGGTTTTGAGTACATTTTTTCACGCATGGTAGAAGCCTATGGTCAAGAAGGCGATATTTTTATCGGCCTCAGTACCAGCGGTAACTCTGAGAATATCATTAAAGCAATGGAATCCTCTGAAGCGTCTAAAGTCACCACAGTTGGTTTACTTGGTAAAAATGGTGGTAAACTCAAAGGTCGTTGTGACTATGAGTGGATTGTACCTGGTCAAACTTCTGACCGCATCCAAGAAATTCATATGGCAATACTTCACATTTTGATTGAAGTCGTCGAGCGCAAACTGTTTCCAGAAAATTACGAAGGATAAAATATGACGAATCAATTACTTGCCCACGAATCTTTTATGAGCCACAATCACGCTTTTGATAATGCTCAGGCACTTGCAGTCATCGTTTTACTTGCATTAGGTCTTGTGGCCTACTTTTGTAAAAAGCAGTCAATTTAATATTTTTTAAATATTCTTACTCGAATAATCACTTTCCACTCATGTGCGAAGTGATTATTTAGTTTAGTAATAAAGGGATGAAGTTTTTGTGAATTGGAAGTTAGTTCAGCTGATTTTTACTAAGGAGTTACGTGAGTTCGTTCGCGATACACGAACTCTTTTGCTGATGATTTTCATCCCGGCTTTTTTATACCCCGGCTTACTTTTAGTGACGGCGCAAATGCGTTCCGTACAAGAAAGTAAACTTCAGTCTCAGACCTACACGGTTTTTGTGAAAGGGGATGATTTAAATTTATTGTCTAAAGTGGAAAGCGAGAATTTAGTATTCAGTCGAGATGCTGAGCAAGAAGAAACGACTTTACTCAGTATCGAGTTTTCCGAAAATGAATTTTCCGATACAATTCCCAAAATTGCTATTTCTTATGATAGCACAAATAGTCAGTCCCTTTACATTTTGGATATGGTGCAAATTGAGTTCGATCGCATTAATCGAGAGCTCAGGGACGAGAATTTAGAAAAGTTAGGCTTAGAAAAAAGTTTTTTGCGGCCATTGCAAATTGACCTCATTAAAACAAATTCAGAGAAACAAGAAGGGCGCTTCCTTGCAGGGAAAATTCTCCCAGGTTTAATCTTAGTCATGCTAACTGTTGCGGCCGGTTTAATGGCGCAAGAGACCACGGCGGGGGAACGCGAGTCGGGAACTCTAGAAACACTTTTATGTACTCCCGCAAAATACGCCGAAATTGTCGCTGCGAAACTTTTGACTGTAACCACAATAGGTTTTTTGTCGGGCTTACTCAACGTTATTTTTATGGGCATCACTTTTAGTAATATTGGCTACTTGCTCGCAAAAAGTACGACGGGAACAGAGATGGTTTTACCCGAAACTTTTTTGCCTGACTTTGTTTCCTTTCCCATCATACTCGCAGTCCTCGTGGCTTCAGCCTTAACTTTGAGTGCGCTGATAGTCTTTATTACTTCATCGGCCTCAACACGTCAAGAAGCTTCTCACTACCTGAGCCCCATACTCATTCTAATGCTGCTTCCCGTGATGTTTAGTACTCAGCCTGGTGTGGAGAGCTCTTGGCAATTCTCTTTAGTCCCCGGCCTCAACTTTTGCTTGATCTTACAGGACCTCTTTCTCGGGAAATATTACTGGGATCAACTCTGGCTGTTTTTCATCAGTAACTTTATCCTCTTGGCCTTTTTTATTCGCATGACCATTAACCTCTTGCAGAGTGAGTCTTATTGGAATAAAGGTGGAGGCATTGCTGCTGCCTTCAAATTAAAAGACAAGCAGGGTAATCAGCAAATCATTCCTGAAGAAGGCGCGATGATATTTCTCACTTGCGCCGCTTTATTTTTGCTTTTAGGAACGCGCTTACAAACATGGAATGTGGCGCTAGGCTTGCCCTTGTCGCAGTTTTTAATCTTCGTCTTTTTGCCGCTTTATTACCTCAAGAAAACTCGAACAAAATTTACGGATATTTTGAGCCTACGCCCCGGCTCAGTTAAGTTAGCTGTCATTCTCGCTTTCTCCGTTCCCGCAATCATTGTTTTAGCGCAAGGTTTGAAACGCCTATTAACGAAAGCGGGCTTCCCTTCCGACGGCGAAGAGTCAGCTCAAGTTGTGGTCGACATCGTTCAAAATAATGGCCTTGTCGTGGCGCTCTTTATTGTGGCTTTAACACCAGCTATTTGCGAAGAGTTTCTCTTTCGAGGAGTTTTACTCAATGCGAGCAAGGGTTGGAAGACCGCTTCTGCTATCACCCTCAATGGCTTATTATTTGGCGCCTTGCACATGTCAGTGGCTAATATGCCTGCTTTGACTCTCATGGGTGCGTATATGGCTTATATCGTTTGGAAAAGCGGTTCGATTTATCAATCAGCCCTGGTGCATTTTATCAACAACGCTTTAGCAGTGTTATTGATTTATTACTCGACAGAAAAGCTCATTGATGAGGAAAAGTTTACGGCCATCATTGAGCATCCCCTTTGTTTAGGTATTGCTTTTGTCTACATCATTTTTTCACTTATCTCGATTAAAAATTGTAAGCGTGAGTCAGTTGATGCGTAAGTTTTTTTGTGATGAATTGTTCGAGGTGGGTCAATTAGTAAAAATTGATAAAACTGAGTCTCGTCACATTTTGCAAACCCTCAGAATGAAAGAGGGCGATGAATTACTTTTAATGAATGGAGAAGGGCTCTTAGCTGATGCGAAGATCGCAAAAATTGAAGGACGAAACAATTTGTTTTGTGAACTCCTGCAAGTCACGCATGCGCCTCGCCCCAAACTGAAAATCAGCTTATTTGTTGCTCCCCCATCTAACGGAACTCTCGCCTTGATTTTAAAACAAGCGGTAGAGCTTGGCGTTCATAGTGTTTATCTCATGGCCTGTCAATATTCAGTGAGTAAGTCCAAAAAAGAAAAGAATGTCCAAGCCGAACTTATTTCTGCAGCCAAGCAGAGCGGTAATCCCTATTTACCTAAAGTGCTCTCTGGCCTGACTTTTAAAGAAGCTTTAGCCCTAGCTCCTGCTAATAATTTTTATGGAGCGGTACCCAGTGATGATTTCAGTGCTCCCGAAAATAGTATAGGTGAAGCTGGTGTCTGGATTGGTCCCGAAGGTGGTTTTTCTGATAGCGAGCTCCAGGAAATACAAAAACTTCCAGCCTGTCCTTTAGCCATTGGTCCTTATATTTTACGTGTCGAGACAGCAGTGAATTCGGTCTGCTCGGTTTTAATGTCAAAGTATGGTCAAGCATAATGGCAGTTTTTAGTTTAAATACGCCTCAGCTCGACCTCGATCAGTGGTTCAGTAAAAATGAGATTGATCATGCCTGGCCTTTCTCTTTTGAACTCAGTGGAGATCTCTGGGAAGAGCATAAAGAGCAATTAGAGAATTTTTCACGAAAAGATCTCTTACATGGCATCGTCAACCCTTTAGAGGAAGCAAGTTTATCTTCACTGGCGCAGTTAAATGAAGAGCAATTTAATGAGTTTGTTCAACATTCCTTAGCTTATTTTAACTACCTAGCTGACCAGGGCGTTCAATATTTAGTTTTGAAGGCCTGTTTTAATGAAGAAAAAACTCATGTGCACCAAGATGTCCAATCGCGAGTCGTACGCTTTTTCAATGCGATTTTAGAGCAAGAGACCCGCTTAACTTATTATCTTCCCGTCTCAATTAGCACCTTGGAAAATTCACCTCAATTATGCCAGGATGTTCAGTATCTTTATCGATTGATTTCGAGCCCACGTTTAAAGTTCAGGCTCACCATTCCCTTTCCTTATGACTTGAGCCAGTTCAGCAAGTTGAATCGCCTCTTTGCCTTTGAGATCAAGCAATTGCGTTTGCTCTTGCCCGTGGGCTTCAATTCTAAGCTACTTTTTGAAATGATTCGTCAATTAAAATCATTGAACTACGCGGGAAAAATGATCTTCAGTGCGGACGAACCTAAGATGAGCCAAATTGAGTATCTCATCGAAGAGGTCGAAAACCTCTATAAACATTAGTTGAACAATATGACAATTAAACGGTGTAATTACCTTTAATTAGGGCGACTCTATCAAAATGAACATTCAAACTTTACACTAAATATTCCCTAGTGTTTACGAGAACTTTACATAAGCTACCAAACAACTCTCATGTCACACCTATATGTTTTTATTGCTGACTACTTGTAAAAAACATCTTAATCACTTAGCGCCCACTGAGTAATATATATCTTATTGATTATAAGATACATAACACAAAAAAGTGGGTTCTTTCTCACTTTGAGGGGATGAGGTTTGGTATCCCAGTTAAATTTCCTTTAGTGAAATAGAGCATCATTTTTAGATATTCTTTAGATCTAAACCCTCTGGCCCGTCTTTTAACTGCTGAGAAAACGGAATTAATTCCTTCCAATACAGCATTACTTGTTCCGTGCCTCCATCGAGCAATAATTCCATCAAAATGTTTTGTAAGAGATTCGGCAAATTTCTTTAGAGGGTTTAAAAAGTATTTCCACATTTCTTTTTCAGCTTCATTATGAACCCAAGATATCCATGCTTTTAACCCTAACAAAGCTTTGATTTCGGACTTCGTTTTAAAAATATCTTGGAGACTTAAGCGCATTTGGTATGCCATGGCTGTTGCAGTGTTCAGCTCTTTTAATTTTTCTATAGTTTGCTGATCTTTTTCCTTGAGTTTGTCTCTGTTCTTTTGAAATAAACGAGGCTTTTTTAGGAGGTTTCGAATATCACCTTTTGTACGGCGCTCTCTGGAACAAACTTTGCCAATTGCTTTGTTTAAGTTTTGTGCAATATGGAAGTAGTCAAATACTTTACGAGCATTGCGCATATTTGAATCAACGCCACTTTTATAAGAGGGACTCATATCCATGCTAACTTCAGTAATTGCATGAGGGTGACCGTCTTTCAGGTAAAGTTCCTCGGTGAATTGTTCAAAAACTTGTGCATCTTTGCCGTCTGCAGCGAATAGAACACTATGGTTTTCCATATCCACAAAAACACTTACATAACGATGACCTTTTGCGATACTCAACTCATCTACTCCAATTCTCGTGAGTTCACTCCAGTCAAGTTTGGCCCGTTCTTTATCAATATATACTCTTAGAATCCTCCATAATTTTTGATCATCAACTTTCATTAATTTACCTACTTTTGACACGGGCATATGACGCATGAGGGTCAAGGCTAATGCCTCAAAGTCTTTACTGGAATGTTTATTGACACCTTCCCAAGGAGCTCGAATTGTCCACGTTTTTTTACAGGATTTACAAAGGGCACGAGGCAATCGGCATTTTAATACAGTTTTATAAGTCCACATTTGTAGATGATCCCATAGCCTTTCATTTGCATGATCTTTTATAATTAAATCGGTTCTCTTACAACAAGGGCATTCCATACCTTCTAAAAGTTTAGCTGTATCTTTAATTGTCACTTCAATACATGATTGCTCTGCCAAAACTTCTAGTTTACTAACTTCCCATTTATCCCCGAGATTTAACATTTCTGCAAAAAGTTGTTCGGTCATCATTAGCTCCTATTTTGATAAGCTTAACAATACTCCTTGGAGCATCTATCCACAAAAAATGAGAAAGAACCAAAAAGTGCTATATTATCTGTAATCAAAACACCTCAAAATAGTCATTAGGTTTGCAGAAGATGTACAAAAACACGAGTTTAGAGCCGAAAATGGCCAACCTCCCTTATTTCCTGGATACGACACTCAATGTAGATAACCGTTGGGTGAAATTATCCACTCTAATTCCTTGGTCAGATGTAGAAGAGATCTACGCTTTAAACTTCACTAGTCAGAAAGGCCCTAAGGCAATATCTGCTCGTGCAGCATTTGGTTCGCTTATCATTCAGGTGAAGCTAAGTTTAACCGATGAAGAAACGGTTGAGACGATTGCCGAAAATCCCTATATGCAATACTTCATAGGTCTTGAGCGATATGAACAAAAAGCTCCATTTGATTCAAGTATGATGACTCACTTCAGAAAACGATTCAACGCCCAAGGTATCAAGGATATTGACGAACTCTTACATTCCGCTACTAGAGAAAAGTCAGATGTTTCTGACGATGACTCTGATGATGATCAGCCACCGAGCAATAAAGGCTCGATAATTGTTGATGCCAGTTGTGTTCCCGCCGACATTCATTACCCAACTGACTTAGGTTTATTAAACAAAGCTCGTGAGAAAACAGAAGACATTATTGATATACTTTGGCGCAATCGATCTAATGTGGATGAGAAAGTAAAACCTCGAACTTACCGTGAGATCGGAAGGAAAAGCTTCTTGAGTATCGTACTACAAAAGCGTGCTTCGAAAAAGAAAAGACGTCAAGCTCTCGAGAAGCAGTTGAATTCAGTAAGAAGAAACCTTTCCAGTATAAATGAGCTCAAAAAGTACGCAGACCTATCCTTGTTGAAGTCAAATTTATACCGTGATTTATTAGTGATCGATACACTTTACCAGCAACAGCAATATATGTATGATAATAATGTAAAGAGTGTGAATGATCGAATTGTAAGCATTCATCAACCGCACGTACGCCCTATTGTGCGAGGCAAAGCAGGTGCTCATACCGAGTTTGGTGCAAAGATATCTATTAGTGTTGTCGACGGCTGGAGTTTTCTCGATACAATAAATTTCGACGCATACAACGAAGGTTCGGAACTTATCTCTCAAATTGAACAATATAAAGATCGTTTTGGTTACTACCCCGAATCAGCGCACGCTGATAAGATATACCGTAACAAAGTCAATCGAGCCTACTGTAAAAAACACGGAATACGAATAAGCGGACCCTGTTTAGGAAGACCCCCAAAAGATCTGAAACTTCGTAAAGAACAAAAAGAAATTCAACGACAAGATGAGGCAGTGAGAAATACGGTTGAAGGATGCTTTGGAGTTGCGAAAAGACGATACAAATTAGATAGAATATTTACAAAAATCAAAGGCTCTTCGAAGAGCCTTATCGCTCTTATATTCATGGTGATGAATTTGGAGAAGGCAATGGCCTTTATAGCCGTTGTTTACTTTTCCATTATTAATACATTCCGCCGAATCATTAGGCAGGTTCAAGGAAGTTCTCAAGTTATCTTATTCAAAACACTTATTATTCAGTAGCCCCTAAATACTCCTCAAATTAACCAACTACAGCTTTTTGAGGTAGTTCACAAATCCTTGTCACGGATTCAGGAATTAGATCCAAGATAATGATAAGATGGGATTTTTATATTTAATTGAAATAATTAGCACACTTATTTTACTAAAACAACAAAATCACTCAAATGTTTATCGGGAAAAATATCAATCCCTAAATAACATTTAAATTTATAAATTAATGCAAAGGCTAGTATGCACATAAAAGATGTGATTAAAACCAAAACAAAAGTGAGTGATATTTTACAGACATTATTTTCCATAGCTTTGCTATATATAATTGTTTTCTTCATATTTATTTAAGTACTTTATATTAAATTATTTAATAGTTTTGTTTGTAAGGGAATACCGCTGAAACAAAGAAGATGTGACAGTTCTTTGTATAAATCGACTATTTATTTAGGGGCTAATGAAGAAAACGGAGAAAACGGGGGAGAAAACGGGGACATCCATTTAGCCAAATTTGTCAAGTAGACAATAAATCTTTGTATCCGTTTTTTTGTTTTTTAAAACGACTTGTGCTTAAAAATGTTTAGTTCAGCTCATCTTTGTTTCTTCTTTTCGGGTACGGGTCTTTCACTTAATGTGAAGTCCCTCCAGACATCCATATAAGGTCAAAGGCTTTAAAGGAGCCCTGTCGATCTATTCAGCTTCTCTTTTTAGCTGCTAATCGACGCCTTAGAAACTACTTGTGGTCAATCCCTCGCTGTCCTATTCAGGTGTAAATCAAGGCTCAATTCTATCATGTGGAATCGTCCAGTACATATCGGGCTCAGTAAGGAGTGAGTCATCATCTAAACTTCTTTTGATTTAAAGAAACCTTTTACAGCGATCTAATCAGGTGATAGAGGCTCAAAGTCCAAGTCCCCATTGACGGCTTCACTGCAAAAGATTCCAGATTTTTTAATTATTTAGTCTTTGTAAACGTTCATATTTTTGTCTTCCAAAAAAATCAATGGGATCAAATTTTTGTTTTCTCTGGAGCATGAAATAAATTGATCGACAAATCTTATGAGTGTAAATAGCTCTAGCTTTTCGTTCTCCGTGTTGCCTTATTAGGTCATTTGAAAAAGCTTTCATCAAAGGGTTTCTTTTTGATAGTACTGCAGCCTGGCTATAGGCCCACTTCAAAAATGGATTGCCGATTTTTGCTCCACTATAGCCATAGCTTTTTCCAGCACTTTCTTTTTTACATTTAATCACTCGACAATAACTCGAATACTTACCTGGGCTTTTAAACCTTTTGATGTCGTGAGTTTCATAGATAATGACCATACCAAGGGTATCGCCTACTCCAGGCATTGACTTTACTATTTCAAATTCTTCATTGTAGGCACTATTTAAAGTGAATTCTTTGAGATCTTTATCCACTGCGATCAACTCTTTTGTATAAGCCATCAATAGATTTGTGTTGAGCTGATAGTTCCGTTCCATCGCGATGCCACCTATCCCAGAAAAGTCCTGATGTTCTACTAGACTTTCTAGTTTATCTGGTTTTGACCTCATGTATAAAGGGGGGACAAAGGGAGGGGGACAAAGGGACGGGGGGGGACAAAGGGACGGGTGATTTTAAGGGAGAAATATTACGTTTGTAGAATTTGTTGCTTATATTTTTGAGGATGTGGTGGTGGTAGTCAAGGAAAGGCCTTTGAATGACGCTTAGTTTTCTTAGCTTAGGTCTCGAGCTTGAATTTCATGTTATTTTTGACGTTTTTTGTGTACAAATGACTGAATTCAAATAAAGCAGTAGCTAGGGTTTAAAATCTTGTTTATTAATTGTTTTAGATGAAGCAAATATCACTTGTGCTTTTTATGTCTGGAGAAAGCTGATAATGCTTTTTAATGAGCTTAGTAATGAAGTTTTTACTGCCAATAATTTTACTATGCGTCCAAATGGGTTGACGTTTACTAAATTCCTTTGTTGATGCATCACAGATTATGGTTTCAATAGTTTGATAAAAGCACCTTATTGTTTCTTTTGATTTTGATCCTAATGCAGTGGGTAGATGTTTAAGCAAATTCACTTCTAATGGATGTTTTTTACTTGTCATATAAATACCATAAGATGAATAAATATAATTGTTGTTTTCATCTAAGATATTAGCTCGGAGCGGATTTAGCTCTACATATTTAATACAGCGAAGTAATGAATTTCCGCCTTCTAAAATCACACTTTTAAAACGATCAGCCCAGAAATAGCCACGTCTATTATGAGTTCGATTATACCAAGCAGTGAATGATTGCTGAAGGACTTTCATAAAGTCAGATACATCGCTTAAACGTTGACGCCATTGTTCGATTGTTTCATATGACTCCCATAGAGGTTCAGGGTGGAAATGCCCTTTTGAATGACCATAGAAGTCCTGCCAGCGTGTTTTTATTTCTTCAGTAGATATTTTTCCTGGGCTGAAGAGAACCAAATGATAATGATTGGACATAATGCAGTAGGATAAAAGCTCAATTTTATAGAGCTTCAAATACTTGTTCATTATTGTAATAAACATCTGTTTTTCTTCATGACCAAATGGGTAAGAACTCTTTGTCCCCGCAATGCGATTCATCACATGGTAGTAGGTTCCACTATCTGATTTTAGTCTAGCTGATCTCATACTAAGTCCTCACATAATATACTAATAAATATATGTTATATGCTGACTTGATAAAAGGCAATTTTATTTCTTTTCAAAATCACCCGTCCCCCAAAAAACCGCCAATATCTGATTTTAGTCTAGCTGATCTCATACTAAGTCCTCACATAATATACTAATAAATATATGTTATATGCTGACTTGATAAAAGGCAATTTTATTTCTTTTCAAAATCACCCGTACCCAAAAAACCGTGATAAAAGGCAATTTTATTTCTTTTCAAAATCACCCGTCCCCCAAAAACCCCCCTTTCCTTATGACTTGAGTCAGTTCAATAAATTGAATCGTCTCTTTGCCTTTGAGATCAAGCAATTGCGTTTGCTCTTGCCCGTGGGCTTCAATTCTAAGCTACTTTTTGAAATGATTCGTCAATTAAAATCATTGAACTACGCGGGAAAAATGATCTTCAGTGCGGACGAACCTAAGATGAGCCAAATTGAGTATCTCATCGAAGAGGTCGAAAACCTCTATAAACATTAGGCAAAAACTTTAGTCATCTCTTAATTGATTTAAAATACTATTGATTATAGATATATCACCAATAATGGCTCCCGTTGACTTACGCGTAAAATCATTAATGCTTTTAGATGTATGGTGAAAAAAACGATCTGTTTTTTCTTTTTTGTTAAGTCTCGTTAAACTTGCATTAAGTGGGTAGAGTTTGTTTGGGGGGACATAATTGATGTATGTCTTGATTTCGGATGTTTTGTTCCATAATATTTTGTAATTTTTTATACCATTTAAATCATAACCACTCGAATGATCATACGGAGATAATTCCAATAAGTTTAGAATGATAATTTCTAACTCAGAGTCGTCTATTTTAGTTCGATCTGCCAAGCTATGTATTTTTTTCCATGAATTTATATACTTAGGATCAATTTTGACAGCTTCTCTGTAATAACTTACTGCATCATCAAACTTTCCTTGTTCTTCTTTTAAGTATCCTAGTAGATAGTGTAACTGAGGGTTTTGAGGGTCATTACTTAACATTTTAGAGAAAGTATTTTCTGCAATTCCCTGTGCCTTTTTACCATCAAAAATACCTTCGCATCCAAAACAATGACTTTCGACCCTCCCAAAACTAGAAGGCATTAATTCATAAGCTTTTTTATAGTGTTTTTCAGCTTTTTTAAGTTCGCCTATCGATGCATATCTAATGGCTAAGCGTGATTGAATGCAGTAAGCGTCAGTGAAAAACTCAAGTGACTTTTCATAGATGGCAATAGCTTTCTTTTTCATGCCCATTTCAAAATACTGATCCGCTTCTTCGGCTAACCTTATAGCTTTCATCACATCTCGAAATAGGGTGGCAGTATCATTATCTCCTAATTTCTCCTTTATGTCAGCCATGATGCTGTAGACTCTCATGCGGTCACCTCGGCCAGTTTCACCATCGGAAGGATCAATATTAATAGCCTGTTGTGCAATGATTTCTGCTTCTTCATATTTTTTAAGATTGTAAAGAACTTTTGCTTTCCAAATTAACGGGCGCTCTTCAAAACGGTTGATCTTATAGATTGAATCTAAGTACTTTAGACTTTCTTTCGGTTTTGAAATAGATAATAAAGCTGAATAAAGTCGATCAGAGGTAAATCTTGTTTTTAAGCAAAAAAGAATAATTTCTTTTGCAGTTTTGTGATCGCCTAATTTAATAAAAGTATCTGCAATCATATACGCAAATGCGTCATTTTCATTAATCAAAAAATCTTTTAAATCCTTATGTCCCCAATAGGAGACTGAATCAAGAAGAAGTTTCACATCCTCATGTTTTTTTAATTTATAGTAGATTTCCGTTACTAGCATCCAATAATCACGGCCTTCATAACTGCTGTAAATGTTTTTTTGACGCAATTCCCTTTTAATTTGCTTAAGACAGATTTTCTCTGCTGCAACAAATTTATTATTATCAATTAAAACTGAAATTAAATCCCTTAAATAATAACTATCTACCTCTGTAAAATCGTATGTAAGTAACATATCTATTAGTGCAAGTTTAATAGTTTCCTTTGTTGATTTGTCTGCAATTTTTACTAATGAAATAATATTTTTAATTATTTGACCTGTAATTCGCTTTTTTAATTCTTTATCAAATCCTTTAAGTGAAACTTTATGTACTTCTTGTACTTGTTTAAAAGCTTTGTCGAGTTTACTCTCAGCTATTAAAAACTCGATTCTTTCAATTTTGAGATTAAGAGCTTGATCAGGATTCAATTCCCTGTTCAGCAGGATTTCGTCAATATAAGATAAAGACTCTTGAGTTTTACCAGCAATTTTTGCAGACTCTAAGTACGCGTAGAATATTTTTAGATTTATTTCTTTATCTAATGAAGATTTAAAAAAATCATAAAGTAAAACTTCTTTCTTTTGATTTATAAATTCCTCCCCAATAGAACCATAAAGAGATAAATAGCCTCTATTAGAAATCAACTTCGATAATACATCATAAGCTTTTTCTAGTTTATTATCTAACAGTAAAGAATAGAAATAAAATCGTAGAGCTTCATTTAGTTCATGATCACGATGATGATAATTATTTTTGTCTGTTGTCAGCTCTAAAACCTTTCCACTTTTAAGCTCTAGTTTTTCCTTGTTTTCTTTGGGTTTGTCCTGCCTCACTCAAAGGTTCGCAATTTTGGATGTCAGATTTTCAGCTTATAATAAAACAAGAAAATAAGCAAGGAATAAGCTATGTCTGAAAAAGCAAGAAACCATATTAGCAGTGCAGAGAAAGTGTTAGCTGTTAAACGTCATTTACTCGAAGGAGTCGAGGTATCGGTAATTTGTGAAGAGTTAGATATCAACCCAAATCGTTTCTATGAATGGCAAAGTAAGCTCTTTAGCAATGGATCAGAAGCGTTAACACCGTCAAAGGAATCGCGAGCGGTCAAGAAAAAGATTGAAACTTTAGAGTCAAAAATTCGTCAAAAAGATCAAGTCGTCTTAGAACTTGCCAGCGAACTGATCGAAGCCAAAAAAAAAGCTGGGGAACTTTAAATAAACTTTGGGTTGAGCCTGATTTACGCGATGAGATCGTTGATTTCGTAGCTGACAAGAAGGCTCAATGCAAAATAAGCGAAGAACGCCTACTAGTATATATCGGCATTAGCCGAAGGAGGTTTTATGACTGGAAACAAGCTCATGGAGAACCTCGGAAATACTCTGATAACTTTATACGGACGAATATGATTACGAATCAAGAGAAAGAGGCTATTATTGATTTCTATCTATGCCACCCTTCGGATGGCTATCGTCGTTGTGCTTACATGATGATTGATCAGGATATTGCCTACGTTCAACCATCTTCCGTATACAGGGTCTTAAGCAAAGCTGGCGTTATGAGAAACCGTAACGCCAAAGAAAGTAAAAAAGGTACAGGCTTTGTACAGCCGCTAAAGGCTCATGAACAATGGCATTCCGATATTACTAACATCACTGCTGGTGATACGGTGTATTATCTAATCAGTATTCTCGATGGATATAGCCGCTCCATTATTGCCTGGGAATTAAGGGAAAGTATGAAAGTGCAAGATGTTAATATCGTTTTTCAAAAAGCTAAGGAACTTTATCCTGAGGCTCGACCACGGTGCATCAGTGATAACGGCTCACAATACAAATGTAAGGAGTTTTCACAATTCATTACCCGCAATGAATATTCACATACAAGCACATCGCCTTATTATCCGCAAAGTAATGGCAAGCAAGAGCGTTTTCACGGCTCTCTGAAAAAGGAATGTATCAGAGTTAATTGCCCTTTGAGTATGGCTGATGCTAAGCGTCTTATCGGCGAATATATTGAGTATTACAATACCCAGAGGCTTCACAGCTCTATTTACTATATCGCTCCACATGACAGGCTTAATGGTCTCACGCAACAGATTCTTGACAAGAGAGATCAAAAATTAAAACTGGCTAAACAAAAGAGAATGGAAAGCAATTCCATAATCTCAATGCAGCCACACTTCTCAAAAAACACCTCAATGGAGGGGGAGGTTGGTGGAATGCGGGGATAAATGAATGATTAAGGACTTATCGGTTATTGATTTTTTAATCGCCTATGATAGGTCTATACCACCCAGCTTAAAATCGATTTCATTTTGAGAAGTTTTAGATGAACCAAGACAGGTTTATTTACAAACTTTTTTTCAAAAGCTTCAAATAATTCAATATTAGGTATATCAAAACAAAGTTCCCAGTGAGCTTTATTTAGCTCAGCAATCATTTTTAAAGCTATTTTCTGTGCTAAAGAATAAGTATCACTGCCTTTAACAAAACGAAATGATAAGTTTATGTTTTTTGTCTTGAAAGTTTTAACTAATATTTTTTCAGCTTCTTTTCTTCCTACAAGTGTCACTAAATCTGGCATATTAATATATTGTGGAGAGTCGTACTGACTAGCTTGGTTAAGATCTTCCTCTAACTGGACAATTTCTGGTGGTTTTGAACCTTCCACTTCTAGTGATAAAAGGGGGATTAATGAAGCCAATAAACTATTCTGGTGTCTTTTATCAGAGTCATCTAAATTATTAATTTGATTTGATAACTCTGTAACAATCTCTTCTTGCTTCACAATATCATTATTGAGAACACTCATGAGTAACTTAAGATGAAGTTCACGGACTTTATCTTTGTTAGTATTGCCTTCTCTTTTTTCAATTAAGGTAGTTAACTCATCCCATTTATTTGGTTCTGGGAATAAATCTAATAAATGCCCCTTTTTTTCTTTCTTGAAATAGTCATATAGTTCCATGTAATTATCATAATTGAGTTCTAAATAACTATCATAAAGAGCCAGCCAATTGAGACTTACCTCTGCATTATTATTCTGTTTATTTTTATTTTTAATTCCTTCATAAACAGCAAGCCATTCCTGTACTGGACTTTTAGACTTTTCTTCTTCATCTTGGACAGAAACTTGTTTTAGAAAATTATTAGCTCCGAGACACTGGATTTCACCTGAATAGCTGTTGAAAATAAAAGCTGAAGTCGCAATAAATATTAGTTTCGCTCTCATCATTCCCCCTTAATGTTTTAGATGATTTTAATTTATTATTCCATTTATGATTTTCTAGCTATAGGGATATAGCTCACATTAAAAAGCTTATCTATTTACAAGTCTTTTATCTTCCTGGAGTTTTAATGAAAGTATAGGTGGTGAGCCTTTGAAAAGTCGTATTTATAAAGGTGTATATGTGAAAAATAGATATCCCCAAAACTATTGAAATGTCATTGCTAGAGTCAACAAGTTAGATTTTTAAAGTTAAAGCTTGTTTAGGCAAATCATTAAAGTTATTTTTCAAATTCGTGACTATGTAATTTTAAGTCGCTCACTATATTGACGAAATTTTATTTGGAGTCAAAAATGTTTGAAATTACTGAGTGGCAGCGAAGTGGCGATAAAGCGACGCGAGCCCTTGTTATTATGATGCATGGCTATGGAGCCGATATGCATGATTTAGTTCCTTTATCTTCAGCTTTTGGGCCAGGAGTTGTGACTTATAGCCTCAATGCACCGGGCTTATTACCTTCGCCCGAAGGAACGATTATGGGGCGTTCGTGGTTTAATTTAATTTCGAGCCCTTTTGGAATGGAATACGACCTCGAAGATGTTGAGGATTCAGCTCAAGCGGTAAAGACTTTCCTCGAAAAAATTATCCCACAAGAAAATGCCCCAAAAGTTTATTTGCTCGGCTTTTCCCAGGGAGCCTGCTTGGTTCATTATTTACTTTTGCGAGAAGCGCAAATGATTGATGGGGGTATGGCGCTGAGTGGACGCTTTGTGGATGAAGTTTTTGAAGGCGATTTTAACTGGTCAGAAATTCAAGATAAAAAACTCTTCATGAGTCATGGTGAAAGTGATTATGTCATCTCCTACGAATCAGGAGAGAAAATTAGAGAGTTTTACATTGGCAATGAAAAGTCTTTTGATTTTGTCGATTTCCCTGGTGGTCACGACATACCCGTAAAAGTTTTTAAGGCAATGAAAAATTGGTTTAATAAGGTGTGTTCATGAAGAAAGTGAACCTCATTGCTTCTGCAAAAATCAGCATCATGGATAGTCATGAAAATGCGATCATCCTTATCTTCAAAAATGCAGATGCGGGCTTTAGTGGCCTATGTGTTCAAGGCTCATCATTAAGTGAGCTTTTTAAAGGCAAAACAGAGCGCGAGCCCTATGATGCCTGTCGAGACTGGTTTAGCGAGCATCAAGATGGCTTTCTAGATGTGAAAACACTCGATTTACAAGACTCTCAAGTGAAACGTGCATTGGCAAGGTCGGAAGAGCTTCTCAAGAGCCTATAGGCACTTCTGATGGAAGCTGTCGTCAATTCAATCCTCCCGGTATTTGCCCTTATCATTATCGGTAAAGTGATTCACTATTACCGATTTTTTAAGGATGATTTTTTTAAGCAATGCAATGACTTGGTCTATTATTTAGCTTTGCCTTCTTTGCTGTTTATTTCTGCAGCGGGAGCCAATCCCAAGCAGATATTAGGTTCTTTGAAGTTCAGTGCTGTTTTGTGTGCGACAGCCTTATCTTGCGTACTTTTAAGCTTGATTGTAGCATGTTTACTGAAGATGAAGCGTTCCCATGCTGCAACCGCTTCGCATGTGGCTTTTCGAGGTAATTTGGCTTACGCGGGAATGCCCGTAGTATTTTTACTCTTTAGTAGTTTAGCTTATAGTGATTCCGACTTAGCCCGTGCGGTTATTATGATTCTTCCGGTAATCGTTTTCTACAATTTACTCGGATTGATTTTAGCGATGCGGGGAGATGATTCAAAAGAGAAAATTAGTGCGCTGAAGTTGTGTGCCCAAATAGCTAAGAATCCACTCATTATTTCTAGTGTGGCGGGTTTGATTTTTGCCTGCCTAAAGATTGACTTGCCCACTTTTGCGCAATCCACATTTAAGAGTATTGGGTCCATGAGCTTTCCCTTAGTTCTCTTAGCGCTTGGTGCTTCACTTTCTTTAAGTCAAAGTAAAAAGATCATCAAAGAAACCGTGACCTTTAGTCTTGTGAAGTGCTTGGTGTCGCCATTAATTGCAGCGGGCTTTTTATTGCTTATTCAAAGTTCCGATTCCGATCGCTGTGCATTGCTGATTTATGCAGCTTGTCCAAGTGCGGTTTCGTCTTATATTTTCACGTCAAAATATCATGGTTGGAAAGAACTCAACTCCGCTGTCGTTGTAGTGAGTACACTTCTATCATTGCCGGTGATGGCAGCTCTTATTTTAATTCTGGAATAGTTATGAATTTACAAATTATTAAAGTCGATTATAGCGATGAAAAGCAGGGAGTAGATTTATGCTACCTCTTAAACGAATACGCCAAGGACCCCATGGGTGGAGGCGAAGCGCTTAATAAGAAAGTGTTAAATTCACTCCCGGCTAAACTTCAAGACTTTCCTGGAGCTACAAGTTTTATTGCCTACCTAGATAATCAGCCAGCGGGTTTAGTGAATGGCTTTTTGGGTTTTTCGACTTTTAAAGCTCAGCCACTTTTTAATATTCACGATTTCGCAGTACTCAAAAAATATCGCGGAATGAAAGTGAGTTCTCAGCTCATGAAGACTATAGATGAGTATGCTAAAGAGCAGTGCTGTTGTAAGATCACTCTTGAGGTACTCAACAAGAACCAAATTGCCCTACAAGCTTACAAAAATTTTGGTTTTGCTGCTTACGAACTTGATCCAAAGGCCGGGCAAGCAATTTTCCTAGAAAAAGAGATATAGAGCTAAGAAAATGCAGGCAAGATGCCTGCGCTCCCAGCTTAATTAGAAATACCGCATAGAATGAGGAGCTCCCAGCTTATTTAACTGCAGCGAATGAAATGAGCGATCTGCAGTGAGCTATGCGAACGATCTGCAAGCACGAAGTGCAATCTTTTAACTTTTTTAGACCTTAGCAATCACCGCACGTGTTTTTTGAATAGCTTCTGCAAGGAAGGCTTTTGGTTCGCGTTTGCGGTATTCGGGATTGTAGAGTTCAAGAGAAACACAGCCCTTGTAGCCGATCTCTTTCAGGGGCTTGAGGTAACTCACGAGATCAATTTGGCCGTCGCCAGGAAGTACGCGGCGACTATCTAGTCCTTTGGCATTGCTGGGCTTGAGGTCTTTTGCGGCATCCGCAAATTGAAAGATGGTGATCATCTCTGGATTGAGTCGTCCAATGCCATTGGGAGATTCCTCTGTAAGGAACATATGGAAAGTATCGGGGATGACCTGAGCGTTTTCAACACCCGAGAGTAGGCCAATATGAACGGCATCGGCAAGTTTCTCTAAACCGGGAACAAAGTTGAGAAAAATGATGCCTGGATCGAGATTAAATTCCTTAGCCATTTTACAAATTTCGGCATAAGCCCAAGCGGCATTATAATGATCTAAAGGTTCTTTGCGGTCAAATTTGGGGATGATTTGTGCATGAGAAGCACCAACTTCACTGATCATGCGCAGACGTTCACGATGTTGCTCGCGATCTTTTTCAAAGGTTTCTTTATCTGGAGCCAAAGAACCCCAAACACCAATGACGCTTGGAACAAACATGCCGAGGTCTTTGACTTTTTGTGCGAGGTCTTTGAGACTTTTACCTGACTCTTCATGAGCTTTGAGTTCGCGATCCCAAGGTTCAATAGCATCGAAACCCGCTTCAGCAGCAAGCTCGATCTTTTTTTCGAGGGAGATTTTCTTGGAGAGAGTCGCCGTATCGAGACAGAGAGGCCAAGGACTTATGCCGTTCTGCCAAGAGTTTTTTACTTTGGAACTTGTCTTGTTTGAGGCACAAGAGGATAGGGCTACGGTGGCGGCTCCAGCAGCGATAGTGGATTTAATGAATTCTCGTCTTTGCATATAATTCTCTCCTAAGTTTGTTTACACTTTATTACTTCACCAAAAATTAAACTTTACATTAAATATAAATGTATTCTAAATTTCCTTCGGTTTTCTTTGGTGGTATATCTTCGTTTATGACGTCATTTTTCTCTTTATCTAAATTAATGTTATCGAGCTTCGGCGCAGTATTTTTATTACTGATTTTTGCCGTACTATGGTTTTCTTGTATAGAACTTTTTTTATTTGTATGAGTCTGTGGAGTTGGTGTTTTTTCTAAACTGGCGTAGCTCTTACTTTTCTCTATTTTATAATGAAAGACAGTTTGTTTGTCTGATTGATCAAGATTGAAAACAGGTAAGCCACTTATTTTGAGTTGACTTAAGTTCATGACCGCAATTCCCGGTTTTGTTTTTGGGACAATCGTCACGGTATACGTACCAGCTTTGTTGATATAGATTTTACCTAAATCTACTTTTTGAAAAGCAGTCCAATTTTCGGTTTTCACGACCTTCGCACTCAGTTCTTGTGCGCCAATATTAACGCTATATTCCGCGAGTTCGTCGTGAGGAAAAGCTTGTTCAATACTAACATTAACGAAGCCTGGATGTTTGAGTTCAACTTGCCATTTAATCCAAGTTTGAGAATCATTCCAAAATTCTAAAGCACCATTTATAAGGCGCGCTTCACCCTGGTTAATGAGTTCACCTTGATCCGCTTTGAGTGTAAACTGAAGTTTTTCTGCAGCCTCTTTTTTCTGTAAGAATTCATCAATGCTATAAAGTGAGTTAGGAAGTTTTTGCCAATGTGATTTACTATAAGTACGATAGAGGCTTTTTTGGTGTGTTTTTAAGATATGATTATTGATATACCAAGCGAGACTGTGACTGGTGAAGTCATTTAGATCGCGATGTTGTTTAATGTATTTGTAAAGTTGGGCATGACTAGCTAATGATCGTTTGAGTCCTCTTAAGCTAGCTTTTGTTGGCACCATCATTTTTTCACCATGACATTCGAAACAACGCGATTTATAGAGTTCGGCATTGTAGTGAGTGAACTGTTTTTTCGTACCTGCTTTCATGATGAAAAATTCTTTAAGACTAAAAGAATTAATGGGGATGATACGCATACGGTGGATTTTTACCTCACTATTAAAATTTAAGACAATTTCATTAGCCTTATTATTTTCATTGTGACTACCGTTGAAATATTCAGGGTTAAAGCGTGATGCATCGCCGAAGTATATAGTTGGTTTTTCGGGGACTCTAATAGACTTTTGTTCATTAGCTAAACGTCTGTAAGTAAAGTTTATGTGTTTAAGTCGTTTAGTAGGGAGATCGATTGCTAATTTTTGCTGATCAACACTTAAACTACTGTTCTCTGATAAAGCTTCCACCATGATATCGACTTGAACAGCAAGCTGATCTGTTAATATCGATAGATTTCCTTGACCTTGAAAAACGTTGTCTTTTAAGGAAAAATCATCAGTTTTTAATGCTTGGATTTGTTTGCCATTAAATAAATATTGGGTTTTAGCGATAGCACTTACAAGGCATAAGTGAATAATAATTAGGCTATATACTACTTTCATTATCGTCTCCTTTTTTATTACCTTTAGACGATAAAACTATTTTATCAAACAAAACTAGTATACTTCTAGTGTGTTTTTATATGTTAGCCTAAAAAAGGCCGGCTGCTAGAGCCGGCCCGTGCTTTCAGATAATCTTTAGATTATTTGATGAAAAGCATCTCTGTGTAGTTTGGTAGTGGCCAGAGATCATCAGCAATAGATGCTTCAAGAGCATCAGCAGCAGCACGTACTTCGAGCATTGCAGGAAGGATAGTGTGTGCGTAGTATACACATTCTTCAGTGGCATCTTCGATGTGCTTGCTACGAATTTCTTTAAGCTTTGCTACAGCTGAGCTAAGAGCAGCAATTTGACCTGTAACAGCTACGAGAGCTGACTTGTCGCCTTCTACACCAGCTGCACTAAGTGAAGCGATGTTTTCTGCGAGTTCAGTTTGGTAACGAACTGCAGCAGGAAGGATTTGAGTTTCAGCCATACGCTCAGTGAGGTTAGCTTCAACGTTAACTTTAGCAGCATATTGCTCTTGGTAGATGTTTTGACGTGACTCGAGTTCAACTTTAGAAAGAACGCCTTGCTTCTCGAACATAGCGACGTTTTCAGGAGTTGTGATCTCAGTAAGTGCTTCAGCAGAAGTCTTAAGGTTTTTAAGACCGCGCTTAGCAGCTTCAACTTGCCACTCGTCAGAGTAACCATTGCCATTGAAGACAATTTGACCAGACTCATCCATAACATCTTTAACAGTTGCGAAAACCGCATCTTCGATTGAAGAACCTGCTGCAATTTTTGCTTCAAGTGATGATCCGATAGAACTAAGAGCATCAGCCATCATAGTATTAAGAGCAACGAGAGGACCAGCAATTGATTGCAGTGAACCAACAGCACGGAACTCGAAACGGTTACCAGTGAAAGCGAAAGGAGATGTACGGTTACGGTCACCAGCATCACGTGGAAGTTGTGGCATTGAATCAACACCGAGGTTCATTAAACCACCATCGATAGAAGTTGTTGCTTTACCAGTGCTCTGGATTTGAGCAAAAACGTCTGCGAGTTGGTCACCGAGGAAAACAGAAAGAATCGCAGGAGGAGCTTCGTTAGCACCGAGACGGTGGTCGTTAGAAGCAGAAGCGATTACAGCGCGGAGAAGACCTTGGTTTTTCTCAACAGAAGAAATAACAGCAGCACAGAAAGTGATGAACTGGAGGTTATCGTGAGGAGTTTTACCTGGATCGAGGAGGTTACCCTGAGTTGTGTTACCAATTGACCAGTTAAGGTGCTTACCAGAACCATTAAGACCAGCGAAAGGCTTCTCGTGGAAGATTGCCGTCATGCCGTGCTTGTTAGCAGTAGCTTTAATGATGTGAACGATGAGTTGTTGGTGATCAGTAGCAACGTTAGCTGTTTCGTATACAGGAGCGATTTCGAACTGACCAGGAGCAACTTCGTTGTGACGAGTTTTTACTGGGATAGCGAGTTTGAAACACTCTTGCTCAACTTCCATCATGAAGTTAAGTACACGTGCAGGTACTGCACCGAAGTAGTGGTCGTCGAACTCTTGACCTTTAACTGGAGCAGCACCGAAAACGGTACGGTCAGCTGAGATGAGGTCAGGGCGAGCGTAGAAGAAGTTAGTGTCAACGAGGAAGTACTCTTGCTCAGGACCAGCGAAAGAAGTAACTTTAGTAACTTCTTCACCAGGATTGAGGATTTCGAGAACTTTGTGCGCTGCTTTGTCAACAGCTTGCATTGAACGGAGAACTGGAGTTTTCTTATCGAGTGCTTCACCAGTCCAAGAAACGAAACAAGTAGGGATACAAAGTGTTGTACCGTTGTCAGATTCGAGGATGTAAGCAGGAGAAGTTACGTCCCAAGCCGTGTAACCACGTGCTTCGAAAGTGTCACGGATACCACCGTTAGGGAAAGATGATGCATCAGGCTCACCTTGTACGAGGAGCTTACCAGAGAATTCAGTAATGCATTTGCCTTCGCCATCAGGAGAAAGGAATGAATCGTGCTTTTCAGCAGAAGAACCAGTGAGTGGATAGAAAACGTGCGTGTAGTGAGTTGCACCTTTTTCAAGTGCCCAGTCTTTCATTGCTGTAGCAACAACGTCTGCAGCAGCAAGATCTAGGTCAGAACCAGCGTCGATAGTCGCTTTTACTGATTTGTAAGTGTTCTTAGGAAGGCGAGCTTTCATGACCTCGTCAGTGAAAACATTGCAACCATAGAATTCAGTTACAGGGTTGTCGATATAGTTCATTGGTTCGACGTAAGTACCGTCGATAACTGCCTGGATGGCATTTTGTCTAGAGATAGAACCACTCATTGTGTGTAGCCTCTTTTTTCTTGTTTAGGTTAAAATTACAAAAATGTAAACTTTTTAATTTTTATGTCCGATACTGTAAAAGTCGAATCAATACTGTCAAGTAATTAGATCCGCAAAAGTCCTAAAAAAAGGCTTCTGATGTAAAAAACGACAATTTTGTAATACTTAAATATTATTATGGGGGATATTAAGGCAAGATAAACCTGTTAAGTACTAATTTAAAAAGAGTTAAAGTTTACTCATTCCGATTTCGTAAAAATACTCATTTTCTTATATAGCATCTGATATTTGTGTTTTATCCAAGCTTCTTGACTATGATTGACTAGGTTTTTGTCGATGCGAAAGTCCCGGGGACACATTATATATAAATGATAGAATTATAAAAAGAAATGCTCTTATTTATCTAAATAAAAGCTGATATTGGTGACAACGCGAACATCCTTTTCGATTTTATGGGTATCACCATAATCACTACCGGCATCGCGAATGTAGAAGTTCCCTTGGCGTGCGTTGCGAATTCCGCCAACTTTAACGCCAGCGTGAGAAGCAAATTCACCTGCGGCAATACGAGCATTTTTTGTGGCTTCTTTAAGCATGTCAGGTTTGATTTTGTTTAGCTCAGTAAACAGATATTTAGGAGCGTGATTATTTAAACTGATTCCTTGGGCAATGAGTTTATTCAACTCTTTTCGAGCCGCTTTAACTAATTGTACTTTATCTGACTCAAGTTCAATATCGGCATTAAGTGAATAGCTTTGCGAGATCATCACATTTTTATCATCTCTAATAGCGTGATACTGATAATCAATAATGCCCAAGTCAATTTCGCTTTCTTCGAAGCCTTGACTTTGTAAAGTATTGCTAATCTTTTTTTGCAGTTCTTCAGCTCGTTTATAAAGCAGGGCGAGGTCGGTCTTCTTATTAGAGCTCAGAGTGAAATCCATATCCCAATTAACGAGGTTGGCAGTGACGCGTCTTTCAGCCAAGCCTTTAGCTTCGGCAATATTGAGAGCGACTTTGGCATTGTACATAGTTTGGCCAATAAAATAGCCTGCACAAGTCATTCCTGTGGCAATAAGCATGCCACAGATGATTGGCGTTAAAAATTTATTCATAAACTGACTCCTATTTAGTTTTTCTTAGGATAGGTTTAGCCCACCTAAAGACAGGAGTCAGTTTGAGAAAACTATGTGAAAACTAAGTGAATGAAGTAGAGAGTATTCAACTCCCTAAATCTTATCATTCTCCTCGTTGAGGTATGGCTTTGATTTCTTCATCAGTGGGCCAGTATTTATGAAGATCTTCAAGTTTTGGGATTTCGCCTGCTCTTACGACGCGGAAGCCAACCCAAACGGCATCGGTGTGATACCAGACAGATTTGGGAATTTGGGGATCTTGTACCTTCCATTCGGGGTTGGAGTAGAAGCGTTTTGCGGATCTCAATTCATCTGCACTATTGACATAGGAACCTCCACGAACAATGCGTTCGTAGATTTTGTTCGGCCAAAATTCAGTTTCTTCAAAAGGATTTTCTTCAGGAGTTTTAGGGGCGAGATTTACTGGATCTTTACCGGGTGACTTTTCATAGAATTCTGGGTCGAAACTATCGAGAACCCATTCAGAAACATTGCCGTGCATGTCGTGTAAGCCCCAAGCATTAGGTTTCTTTTGGCCAATGGCTTGGTATGAGTCATTGGCGTTGTCCGCAAACCAAGCGTAGTCACCAAGTTTACTGGCGTCGTCACCAAAGCTATATTCACTTTGGCTTCCCGCACGACAAGCATACTCCCATTCAGCTTCGGTAGGAAGGCGATAAAAGTGACCTGTTTTGGCACTCAACCACATACAGTAAGCTTTCGCAGCTAATTGAGTCATACAAATCACAGGACGCTTTTCTTTGCCCATACCAAAACTCATATCTAAATAAGGGCCCGTAGGACGTGAGACGATGTCGGCATTTTTGTCGAGCTTGTTCATTGTGAAACTTTCTGGCGTACGGCGTTCAATGTCTAAATCAAACTGCCAAGATTCATACTCTGCCCAAGTGACTTCGTGTTTTCCCATCCAGAAAGCAGAGATTTCGATTTCTTTCACAGGTGATTCCTCATCATTTGCGGATCCGCGCTTGTACTTGCCTCCAGGAATAGGCATCATGGTGAATTCGTTTTCAGCAGCTTTATTAACTGTATAAGGAGTTTCTACTGTAGCTTTTTTACCAGCTTGCGTTTCAAAGCCAAGAGCTTTGTAAAGTTCGCTTGCCATGATGATACTTCTTTCTCCATCAACTGAAGAGAGAGTTTTAACGAATTCACCACTCGGGGCTTTTTCTTCAGGCCACTTAGCGCCTTGGTCAATCCAATTTTTAAGCGTGGTCTTTTCTTCTGAGCTTAAAGTTGTGGGCATCGGCATGCGCGGGTCGTTAGCAGCTAGTGTTGCTAAAGTGTAGATTGAGCTTTTACTGGCATCGCCTGATGTAATTCTTGCTCCATGTTTGCCGTGTGCAAAAACGCTAGATTTATCGGTAATGATTAATCCGCCAGCCCCAACATTTTTGTTGTGGCAGGTCATACAGTGCTTGTCGAAAATAGGTTTAACATCTTTTTGAAAGTCTACAGCGCTCAAGGCAGAGGCGGTGAGCATTAGGCTAAATAGGCTTCTATATTTCATAGTTTGTCTCCAGAATAAACAGTTGGGAAGTTTTTAGATTGATGAATTGAATTGCCGTTATTAATGCGGACTCCGCAATTTTTTAACAGTAGAGAGTTTTCTTGGAAGTTGAGCACACTAAAACTTGAGGCGAGGGCATCGGCCTCCATTGCGGACTCCGCAAAAACCGAGACACGTTGATTCTGAGTTAAGGCTCTTCCCGTTCTTGGATCTATAATATGGGAGTAAGTCTTGCCGTCTTTTTTGAGGTTCTGTAGAGAACTGCCCGAGGTGGCGAGGGCACCTTGTTTGATTTGGATATATTCATTATTTATGGAATGATTGCGATCACTTAAATAAATGGTCCACTTTCCTGTTGGGTGAGCCGTCATCAAGAGATCCCCAGAAGCATCAATCATTGCGTGTTGAATCGAGTTACGTTTTAAGACCTTCATGGCTTCGTCAATGGCATAACCTTTGGCAACTGCTCCTAAATCGATTTTCATTTGAGGTGCTAAGAGTTTTGCCTGTTGATCTTTTAATTCAATTTTGCGGTATCCGCAACGCTCTAGATTGCGGGCAATTTCTTTGTCTGAAGGGATTTTTTTCATGAAGCGCGCTTTGCGCCACATGCGGGTGAGGGGGCCACAAGTGATATCAAAAGCACCTGAACTTTGCTCTGATAAGTTGAGTGAATAATCGAGAACAGTGAACAAATCCTCACTTAATGGAAACCATTCTTGGTGACTTGCCGAAAGAGAGTTGACCTCACTTTTGACTAAGTAATCACTGCAGGCTTGATTGATCTCTAAAATTCTTGCGAAAGCCTTTTCTGCGGCTCGTTTTGCGAGATCCGCATTTTCTGAATAGATCATTACGCGAAAATCACAGCCCATTTGGCGGCTAGTAAAATTATGTGGCTGAAGGTCAGCATGAACCGAGAATAAAAAGCAAGCAAAAAGTGCTAATAGTTTCATTGTCGGCTCCAAAATTTTTTATCAATATAGTTCTTAGATTCGCATCCTTATAAAAATCTTGCGATTAATCGTTGATTTCCTAACAATTAATGAGAAAAAACTTTTCTCATGTTAGTGAGAATCTCTTTTAAGCGTTTTTTATCTCCACCACCGACTTCAGCTGTTGCCCAGCCTGAGTAATTGATTTCTTTCAAAGCTTTGCACACGGCGGGCCAATCATTGCTGTCTTGGCCAATTTTTGCTTTGAAGCCTTTCCACACATTTCCGCCTTCGGGCTGAAGTAAGTAGGGCTTTACGTCGAGTTTCATGATCTTATTGCCAAGGACGGGAGGCCATGAAGCTGGTGGATTGTAGCGTACCGTATTGCCTATATCGAAATAGGAGCCCACGCGTTCAGCTTCAAGTTCATTGATGTACTTAAGGGTGTCTTCTGGCCTTGTGAGGAAATCATTCCATACATTTTCTAGAAGGATATTGATTCCGAGTTCTTTGGCAAGGGGGAGAGCTTTTTTTATTTCAGCAATACTGCGATCCCAGCATTCTTGAAAAGAGGTTCCTTTGCGAACTTTTCCTGGAACGAGGAGGACTGAACTAGCACCATAAAACTTGGCATCTTTAATGGCTTGCTTAAATCCCTCTAAGCCTTTAGCTCTAATTTCTGGGCTGGGGTCTGAAAGTTGAAGTTTCCAATGAGTGCTACACACAACGCCGTGAATGGGAAGCCCGGTTGCTTCACTCGCGGCTTTTAATTGTTCTCGGTTTCCACTTGGGGCATTAACTTCAATACCATCGTAACCGAGGTCCTTGACGAGTTGGAACTTTTCCTGAACGGACAAGCCCTTTTCCTTAATCATGCCATATTTGAGAGCAAATTTGATGTCCAGCTTTTCGGCAGAAGCAGAAAAACTTAAAAAAAGACAAGTTAATAATAAGCTTAGTTTTTTCATCGGTGACCTAAATAAATTTTGTAATGCCAGGTTTAGCAACTGGAGCTACAGAAATTGGCGTATCGAAAGAATAAGCACTTGGACTTAAGTCTTCTTTGGAATTCATCAGTTGATCCCAGGTAAGTTTCTTGCCCGTATAGCCCGACATGCGGCCTAAGATGCCTAAACCACAACTTTTAATAGATTCTTTGCCGTTGTTAAAATATTTTCCAGCTCGTAGATGCTCGACTAAAACACGTTGTTCGTGTTGGTGCATCTGTTCAAATTTACCTTTGGCTGCCCAGATTTGCTCACCTTTTGAGTTGTAGATACGAGCACGTTGAAAATCGACCTTACCTTTTGTGCCATAGGCAATGTCACCAACGTATCGGTCAGCACCTGATTGCTGACGGCAAGTGAAGTTACCCGTGATACCGTTTTGGAATTCATAATTAACGCTAAAATTGTCATAAATATTACCGTATTTGGCATCTGTTCTCGATTGACGACCACCCATGGCGTTTACCGATTTGATGTCGTCATCTCCTGCAAGCCACTGCATTTTATCAATGCTATGGATGGCTTGTTCAACGATGTGGTCACCAGAGAGCCAGGTGAAGTAGAGCCAGTTACGCATTTGCCATTCCATATCAGTCCAATCTTCTTTGCGTCCACGATGCCATAAGCCACCCGCATTATAAGAAGTTTGGATATTGATGATGTCACCAATGATCCCTTCTTTGATTTGCTTCATGGTCTCAACTTTTGGGCCATCAAAACGATAGCAAAAACCACAAAGGAAGTAGAGTCCCTTTTCTTCACATTTACGGATAGCTTCGGCAGCCTTTTTTAAGCCAGCTGGATCACAAGCTAAAGGCTTTTCTGCAAAGATGTGTTTACCTGCATCTACGGCGGCTTCCATATGCATAGGACGGAAATGAGGAGGCGTTGCGAGAAGTACGATATCAACTTCTGGCATGGCCATGACTTTTTTGTAGGCATCAAAACCTGAGAAACAAGTGTCGTCAGACAATTGTACTTTGTCACCCAAGCGAGCAAAACGTTTTTTTGCAGAATCAACCTTATCGGGAAAGAGGTCAGCTAAGGCAACGAGCTGAATATTATTATCGACTTTAAGGATTTGATTGGCAGCACCTGAACCACGGCCGCCACAACCAATTAATGCGACTTTGAGAGTTTTTTGCGAAGGCTTTGTGTCTGCAAGTGCAGATGAAGCAGTTAGGCTAGAGGCGAGTAAGGCAGAGCTGCCTTTGAGGAAATTGCGTCGATCGTGAATGAGGTTCATGTTCTTTTCCTTAAGTGAATTAATGAGAGATGTCAATATATATCATATTAAATATCTATAGTCAAGATGTTTTTAGTTTAAAAAATTGTATTTTTTGGTATTAAGATAATCTTTCTATAGCGTGTTTATCACTAAAAAACTCATTTTGAGTTTAATTTATAGTAATTTTAGAGGCAATAGCAAAGCTGTATTCTATGTTTGATTTATAGGATACTTAAGTGAGATAAACTGGAGTTGTAGTGATTTGATTAAGCAAAAAATAGTATTAAAACTATAATTGATTAGGCTTTTCTGCCTCTTTTATTTTTTTTGCTTTTTTTATTTTCTTCTTCTTCCTCTTCTGGAAGCTTTTCATGTATGGGCCAAGCTGAGAAAGCTAAGGACCAGAAGAAAATAAAGGGACCTATAATAGGTAGAAGACAAATAGTTGCTTTTGACGTAGGTAGGCCTGTTTTTTTACATACTACCGATGATAGGAAGAAAAGGCTAAAGGTTAAACCTATGAGGATGATCCAGGGTGCCCACTGTGCAGGGTTGACAGGGAGGAGGTCGATCGAGCTGGAGACCGTAACAAAGTCATGCATTTGAAATATATTACTCATCTTCGGAATCTTCTTCATTAGCGCAGAAAATAGAGTGGAGCTTCCACTCATTAAAACAAATTCCCCACATAAAAATAAAAGGTCCAATTGCGGGGATGAGACAAAGTGCTGCACGTGAAGTGGGGAAGCCTGCTTTTTGGCAAATTGCCATTGCGGGCCACATAAGAGCAAGACCAAAGCCAAAAATGACTATCCAGCCAACGGAGGATCCGTCATTGAGCTTTTCTTCAAGTTCAAGTTTTTCTTCAATGCTCACAACATCTTTTTTATTACGATCTGAGAAATCAATACTTTTTTTTAGGTATGATTTTGGGTTTTTCCAATCATTTTGTTGACCGACTTCGGAAAAAATAATTCTCGAAATGGTATGCTCATCTTTTAAAATGTGCTTGAAGGGGATTTTAATTTCCATATAATTGCCTGTTGAAGCATTCATGGCACTATCTGCTGAATAGGAGATTACCTGTCTTGGGTTTTGCCCCTTTTTACTTATGTCGTAAATGTCGTAGTAGGGAACCGCTTTGTTGTTAAGTTTAAAAGGGATTACATATTCAAAACCAGGAGCTTTTACGTATTTGTTTAAACGTAGGTTTTCATCAGAGCCCGTTTTTTTATTGTTATCAATATCAAAAACAATTTTTAAGAAGGCTTCATTTTTAATAGCACCTACATGGTTTTTTGTATTGAGTAAAAGGTAGAGAGCTTCTTTGTCCATCGCCATTTTAATTGACATGACGTCGGTGTACGGAGGTTTTAAGTTTATACCAAAGTTTTGACTGAGGTATGGAATAGCCTTCCACTCCTGAATTGAGCCATCGATTTCGATGCTATTGCTCACAGGGACTTTAAATGTCTTCGGCGGCTCTTGCGCAAAACAAGTTGTATAAATTAATAAAACTGAGAATAAAATAAGTCTCAAAAAACACTCCACGTAGTTATACTAAAAAGTTTACATAGTTTTTTCAGCTACGCAAGATCAACTTAAGCTTGAAAAGTCGGTGGCTCGTAAAAAAGAATGATTTTTCTTCAATAAAGCTACTAAGAGTTCACTTTTAATTATTTTTCGGCTGATTGATTCAGCTTTGAGATCTTGTGGGAATTCAAATTTATAGTGTTTTGCAAGTGTTTCCCAGGAGTCACTTTCACCAGTGCAAAGGTTAATTCTTTTGGATTTTAAACCTAAGTCAGCCAGCTCTAAAGTGAGAGTAACGATGTCATTGACATGGATGAGGTTAACCGTTTTATTTGGGTTTTTGATGAGGCCTTTTAGTAACCAATTTTTTGGATCTCTTTTGGGGCCAAATATACCGCAAAGTGTGAAGATATTAGCACCCAATGAACGGAGTCTTTCTTCAGCAACTAATCTAGGCTTAGTGAAATCGAGTTCGGACGACTCTGTGATCACTTGATTATCGAATTCATGTTTATACACCGAGGTAGTGGAGTAAATAATGATTTGCTCAGTGATTTTTTTTAAATGCTTATAAAGAGCAAATTCTACTTCTTCATTTTTGCAGGCAAAAGTCCAGATAATAGTTTTTGATTTAGGCAGGTTCTGCCATGTACTCTGATCATTTAGATCAAAGTGAATGATGTTCTTTGATTTAGGCTGTCGGCTAGTGACAATTGCATTGGGGCTTTTTTTAATTAGACGTGAACCACAATAGCCATTTCCAAGGATGAGATAATCGTACATGAGCTTTCTTCAGTTTTTTTTATTATAAAGAGAGTTGAAAAACGATCTAAAAGAACCAGTTTCCCATATAACGTCAATAGGAGACCATATAATGGAAAAACAAGAAGAAGAATCGAGTTCCTTTCTTAAAATTTTAGGCATAGGTTGCTTGGGTTTTATTATCTTAGGAGCTTTGGGTGTGTGGTATGCCATAAATAATGTAAATAGTATCACGGCAGAAGTTGCACAGTCAATTGCAGGGAAGATAATCAACAAAACGCAGCTATCAGAACAAGATAAAAAGGAGCTCATGGTCATTCTTGATGAAATAACTGAAGATGTGAAAGATGGTAAAATTACTAATGATGAATTCAGAGCGATGCTCGCGAGCTTCAGTGAGAGTGGTTTACTTCCAGCCTTGGGCTTACGTTTTTTTGAAACGGCGTATTTGAAAGATGCCGACTTACCACACGAAGAAAAAGATGAGCTCTTGAAGAACTTAAGTCGTTACCGTTGGGGTTTAATCAATGATAAAATAGAATATTTCAATCAAAATCTTGACGACATTATGAATATTATTAGTGTCAAACAAGGTGATAAAAGTGAGTTTAAACAAGAACTCACAAATGAAGAATTACTTGAAGCGGTCAATATCATGAAAGAGGCCGCTGATATTAGTCAAATTGAAGACAAGAAGTTTAATATTGAAGTCGCTAAAGAAGTCAGAAAAGTTTTGGATCGTGCCAAAGAGAAAGCTCTAGAGCAAGAAGCTTCAGAAAACAAGTAATAGCCAGTATGTTAAGAAAAAAGTGAGTTTTATATGCCTTACCTAATTTTATTATTATTATTCCTTCTCGTTGGGTGCCAAGTTATGGATCCAGCTGATCATTATGAAGCGGATCAGTTAAGTGTTGAGCAAGAAAAGTTTGTTGATAGACGTGAAGTGCTCAAGAAAGAAGCCGAAGAGAATTCTCTGGAAGATAAAGCTGATTTCTTTGAGACGAAGATAAAAAAGAATATGCCCATGGGCTTGGCAATGATTCCCAAGTATTATGGAGAGAAGGTTGGGGATGAATTAAGAGTGGATCTTAATTGTCATTTACTCGCCGCCATGGCGTTTAAATATGATGTCACGAAAGATGAAAAAGATCTTGCATTTGTGAAGCAACTTTTTCATAGTTTTATTCAGGTCGATGAGGCCAATGGTATGGACGGTTATTTACCCGTGAAAGTTCGTTACGATGAAGAAAAAACTTTGATCTTAAATAACGAATGTCATGAAAATGTGTATGTACAGTTGTTTTTTGCTTATCAAATTGTATACGATAAAGTACCTCAGCTGAGAGAGGATGTTAAAGATCATCTAAAAATAATCTTTAAACACTTTATGAAGAATAATTTCACACTGCATGATCAAAACGATGTTGAAGTTCCCTATAGTGATTTAAAACCCAACTCCTGGCAAGTGTACAACAATCGTCGTTTGTCCATGATATCTATGATTGATTTAGGTCGTCGTTGTTTTGGAGGTAATTTACGTGCAGAGTTAGAACTGATCTACCTTCAGTTAGAGCACTTGTCTTATCCATATTTTGTACAAAGACAAGCTTACAGAAGTTTTAATTTAGAGTTTCCGACACACTCGAGTTCGTGGTTAAATTACTTGAAGATCTATAATGGCTTCACGGCATCAAAATCAGATTTTTACAAAAAAAGCTTTGAGAATCTTGAGAAGTTTTATAGCAATCAAAACAATCCTTTTTCCAAATTAGTGGGCCATGGTATTGGTGTTTATGATCTTGACGAAGTCGATGTGATAGTGATGCAGAACCTTGAAACATTCCCCTTGGATTTACGTCAATACCCCACCTTAGGTTCACTAGATACGGCGAGCAAAATGGGGTCATACGTTAAGTTAGAAGCTAGAGAGGAAGCTACTGAGTTTGTTCCCGTTTATGCACGCCCATACAAGTCTATAGAGTGGAAGCATAATCAATTGCGCTTAGATGGCAATTTTAATTCCACAGGGAATAAGTGCTTCACTGGTGTGGATTACTTGATTGTGTACTGGATGTGGAGAAGCTTTAAAAAGTAATATGGAAGTTCCCTATCAGTTAAAGTCAGATTTTGAACCCGCAGGGGATCAACCTGAAGCCATAAAGAAATTGCTCTCGGGACTTGAGTCTAGTCAGCAGTTTCAAACGCTCCTTGGTGTTACTGGTTCGGGTAAGACTTTTACTGTGGCCAACATCGTAGAACAGGCTGGGCGCCCCGTTTTGATACTGGCTCAAAATAAAACTTTAGCGGCACAGCTCTTTAGTGAGTTTAAGCATTTCTTTCCAAAGAATCGAGTTGAGTATTTTGTCTCTTACTTTGATTATTACCAACCCGAAGCCTATATCCCGCAAACGGATACTTATATTGCCAAAGATAGTTCCGTAAATGATGAAATTGAGAAATTCCGTCTTTCCGCTACCTGTTCCTTACTCGAGCGAAGGGATGTGATAGTGATTGCCTCTGTGTCTTGTATCTATGGCTTAGGTGATCCAGAAATGCTAACGCGCATGAGTGTGAAGCTTGCTGTGGGAGATGAAATGGATCGCGACGAACTCATACACTTATTAATTGAGAGCCGCTATGAACGCAATGATACGGCTCCGAGTCGCGGTGAATTTTCGGTCAGCGGTGATGTGGTCAATATTTTTCCTTCATACAAAGACGATTATATTCGGATAGAGTTTTTTGGTGACGAAATAGATGAGATCAGTTTACGAGATGAATTGAATCACAATGTCTTAGAAGGCATGTCACATACACTTATTTTCCCTGCATCACACTTTGCCACATCGAAAGATCGCTTAGAGAAGATGGTGCCACAAGTTCTTGAAGAGCTCGATGATCAAGTGTCGAAATTTGAGAATGAGGGCAAATTGGTTGAAGCACAACGAATTTACCAACGCACCAATTACGATATGGAAATGGTTGCTGAGCTTGGTTATTGCCAAGGTATTGAGAACTACTCACGTTACGTCACGGGACGGCCGATTGGTTCACGCCCTTTTACATTGATCGATTTTTTCCCCGATGATTATTTAACTATTGTCGATGAGAGTCACGTCACCATCCCACAATTTAGAGCGATGTATAACGGCGATAAAAGTCGTAAATCAAGCCTCGTTGAACACGGCTTTCGTTTACCTTCCGCATTGGATAACCGTCCGATGAAATTTGAGGAATTTGAGGCAAAAATGGGACAGACAGTTTTTGTTTCTGCGACTCCCGCAAATTATGAAATTGATAAGAGTTCGGATGTCGTTGAGTTAGTTGTACGTCCTACGGGCTTAGTGGATCCAGTCGTAGAAATTCGTCCTCTTAAAGGGCAAGTGGATGATTTGCTTGCCGAAATAAGGGATCGCTCGAAAAAGAATGAGCGCGTTATTGTGACTTGTTTGACCAAGAAGACTTCAGAAGATCTAAGTGATTATTTACAGGATCTAGGAGTTAAATGTACCTATATTCACTCGGGGATTGACACAATTGAAAGAATTGAAATCTTGCGGGAACTTCGTTCGGGAGAGATTGATGTGGTAATTGGTATTAATCTACTGCGAGAAGGTATGGACTTACCTGAGGTTTCTTTAGTAGCCGTTCTCGATGCAGACAAAGAAGGTTTTTTACGTTCGACTACGGCTCTTTTGCAGATCGCTGGCCGTGCCGCTCGAAATGCCAATGGTTCTTGTATTCTTTATGCCGATACAATGACTGGGAGTATGCGACGTTTTCTCGATGAAACGGGCAAGAGACGTGAGAAGCAAATGCAATATAATGAGGAGCATGGCATAACTCCTCAAACAATTATTCGTAAAGAGCAGGAAAGTTTATTCTCAGGAGGCAGTAGCGTTCCCGGTAAGCGTAAAAATAAAAAAGAGTCTATCCTCGAGCTCCGTGAAGAAGATATTAGTGAAGAGCTTTTACGTGATTTAAAGAATGAAATGATTAAGGCTGCAGAAGCTTTGGAATTTGAACGCGCCGCTGAATTAAGAGATAAAATTAAAGAACTCAAAGAAAAGCTGTATTAATGGATGATTTAATACAGGCTTATAAAGAGACGGATTACTTGGTTCCCGAATTCGATTTATGTATCAAAATCGATCAATGTGGTGAGGACCTCTTGAGCTTTTGCGATAGCCGCAAAGTTGAATCGTGGGCATTGATTACCGCTCATAACCCTTACTCAAAACTTTTGTCAAAAGAAGAGAACCAAAAGAGAAATGAAGCTTTATCAGCGGACCTAAAAGCTTACAAATATCACTTTGCTCTAGGAAAGGGGCGAGATACCGATTGGCCAATTGAAGATAGTTTTTTTATCCTCAATATAACTTTGGAACAAGCCTTGCTGTTAACGAAAAAATACGAGCAGAATGCCATGGTCTATGGCCTAAGGCAATCTGCGGCAAAATTGATTTTGAATAAAGACTTTAAGTAGTCTACTTACCACCAAAATCAGATTTACGACTACGCCAAATTTGGTGAACGTGATTAACGGGAGTCTTTTGAGTTCCATTTTGCGTATTGAACAAGAGAAGAACTATATCGCTACCAATAATTTGATAGTGGTGAGGCTCCTGCAAGTTAGTTCCCCCGTAATAAGTAAAGCGTATATTATTTTTGTCTTGCTCAATTTCTTTCATGACTTGAGAAGCATAATGCTCATTGAGGTCATTAATATAAGCTTGGTTAATGAGTGTCATTAAAGCTTGCTGCTGAGAAGCCTTGAGTTGGGGCCACTTAATTCCGTCCTTATCGTATTCGCCTGGAAAAGCTTTCTTACCTTCTTTCATGTCGCGCATTTGAACTTTTTCTTTGTGCGCTAAAGCTTTTTGTTTAGAGTCAAAAGACTTAACTAAGTCAAAAGCTGCGTCTTCCGCAAACGCGAGGGGGCGTTCACCTTCTTTAAGAGTAGAACTTGAGTTCTTGAATATTTTTGCGGGATTCGCACCAAAGAAGAGGGGGGTGCCACTAATGAGTTCTTTATCATTAAAAGTGAAGTTCACAGAGATATGATGACCTTCAAAGCTAAAGCCCCATTTTCCTTGATTCATTTTTCCAAAGAGCGTGAAGTAGAATTTTTTTGGATCGCGGTGATCGCCTTCAACTTCTCTTAGGATTTTTTCCATTTCAATAACGGCTTTAACTTTGTTGATTCCTTGTTTGGAAAAAACGTGTGCCATAATATGAAACATCTCATCGCTTTGTTCTTGGCTCATTGCGGAAATCGCTAAGCCCTTACGTTCTTTCATGGGAACGTAATGCCATTGAGTTCGCTCAGAACTATTGAATTCTTTACTTACGAGGGCTTTTTGTTCTTCGTTCAACTCTTGGTACCACTCGTCAAAGCCGTGGCCAAAAAGAGCACTATTGAGTGTAAACAAACTTAAAAGAAATAATTTTTTCATGACAAACTCCGTTTATATTTTTTCACAATACGCTTCTTTCTCATGAATATTAACAGAGGAGCAAGAAAAAAGGTCATAAGTTTGAACTTATGACCTTTTTGACAAACTCTGAATAGAGTTTTACGTAGCGACAATATTGACTAATCGACCGGGGACAGCGATGATTTTTCTCACTGTTTTACCTTCGATACGCGATTTTACATCATCGTCAGCTAAAGCAATCTCTTCGAGCTGTTTAGCATCTGCATCAGCAGCTACCTTCATGCGCTTAACTGGTTTGCCTAGAACTTGCACGAGAATTTCTACTTCAGAGAGTTTGAGGAATTCTTCTTTATATTCAGGCCATTGAACATAAGCAATGGTCTCTGTGTGTCCAAGTTTCTCCCAAAGCTCTTCAGCGAGGTGGGGCGCAAAGGGTGAGAGGATAGTTACAAAATCTTCGATAGCCGATTTTGGTATGGCTTTGAGCTTACTGAACTCATTAATGAAAATCATCATTTGTGAAATGGCTGTATTGAAACCGAAACTTTCGATATCTTCGCCCACTTTCTTAATGGTGGCATGAAGTGTACGGCGAGAGTCTTCGCTCAGTTCAGCGTCATCAGAAATACTTGAATTGAGTTCGCCATTTTTATCGACGACAAGCTTGTGACAGCGCGTTAGGAATTTGTTGATCCCATTGATACTGCTAGTGATCCACAGTTTAGAGTCGGCGAGTGCACCCATGAACATTTCGTATAAGCGCAGTGAATCAGCGCCAAATTCTTTAACGATATCATCGGGATTAACCACGTTAGAAAGAGATTTTGACATTTTGCCAGCCATCTGTTCGAGTTCCTCACCCGTATCTTTATGGAAGTACTTCTTTGTTGAATCGAGTTCCATATTAGAAGGTACTGCATCGCCGTTTTCGTCTACGACAAGGTCAGTGCCAACCCAGAATCCTGCTTTGTTTTTGTATGAAACGGCCAGGATCATACCTTGGTTAAAAAGCTTTTGGAAAGGTTCTTTAACAGAAACAATTCCGAGATCAAAAAGAACCTTGTGCCAGAAACGAGCGTAGAGTAAGTGTAAAACTGCGTGTTCAGCACCACCGATGTAGAGATCCACTGGCATCCAGTACTTTTCTATCTCGGGATCAAAAGCCGCTTCACTATTGCCTGCGTCAATATAACGAAGGTAATACCAGCAAGAGCCTGCCCATTGTGGCATGGTGTTTGTTTCACGACGACCTTTCATTCCTGTTTCAGGGCAAGTGTAATCGAGCCATTTAGTAGCGTTGGCTAAAGGAGACTCACCAGTTGCAGAAGGGTGGATGTTTTCCATTTCGGGTAGACGTACAGGGAGTTCGTTTTCAAGAGTTTTGATGGAACCATCTTCCATGTGGACAATTGGGAAGGGTTCACCCCAATAGCGTTGACGAGAGAAAATCCAGTCACGAAGACGGTAGTTTGTTTTTTCTTCACCAAGGCCTTTGCTCACGAGCCAGTCAGTTGCCTTGCGTTTGGAGTCTTTCACTTCCAAACCATTAAGATCTAAGCCATCTTGGTTAGATGAATTAATGAGTTCGCCATTGCCAGTCCAGCAAGCTTTACCAGCAAGTGCCGCTTCCACATCCACACCTTCGTATTTGGCTTCTTTGATGTTTGGCGAAATGATACATGTGATTGGAAGATCAAAAGCTTGAGCAAATTCAAAGTCACGGTCATCATGTGCAGGAACGGACATGATCGCTCCCGTGCCATAGCTCGAGAGAACATAATCAGAAATCCAGATGGGGAGCTTTTCGCCATTCACAGGATTGATTGCGTAAGCACCTGTGTGAACACCGGTCTTTTCTTTGTTTTCTGAACGATCTTGTTCAGACATATTACGAGCTTTAGTCACGTAAGCTTCGATTTCTGCTTTTTTATCTGCCGTAGTGATTTGAGAAACTAAATCATGCTCGGGAGCGAGAACCATATAAGTAGCGCCAAATAAAGTGTCGGGACGAGTTGTGTATACACGGATTTTGTCGCTATGGCCATCAAGGACAAAGTCAACTTCAGCACCGATAGATTTACCAATCCAGTTGCGTTGCATCTCTTTAATACCTTCAGGCCAATCGAGATCATCAAGACCTTCAAGTAGCTGTTCAGCATATTCAGTGATTTTGAAAACCCATTGCTTCATAGGTTTGCGCTCAACTGCATTGCCTTTTTCGTCCATGCCATTATTGACTTCTTCGTTGGCGAGAACTGTACGAGTAGTAGGGCACCAGTTTACATCGACATTGTCGATTTTAGCTAAACCCTTTTTATAAAGCTGAAGGAAAATCCACTGTGTCCATTTGTAGTACTTTTCATCAGTGGTGTTGATCTCGCGATCCCAGTCATAGGAAAAACCAAGCTCTTGGATTTGACGACGGAAGTTGTCGACATTTTTTTCAGTAGTGATTGAGGGGTGGACACCTGTCTTCATAGCATACTGTTCTGCAGGTAAGCCAAAAGCATCCCAACCCATTGGGTGGAGGACGTTGAAACCTTTTTGACGTTTGTAACGGCAAATGATATCGGAAGCTGTGTAGCCTTCTGGGTGACCTACGTGTAGACCAGAACCTGAGGGGTAAGGGAACATGTCCAAAGCGTAAAACTTGGGTTTTGTTTCGTCCTTTTCAACTTTAAAAGTTTTATTATCAAGCCAGTACTTTTGCCATTTACTTTCTATGGCCAAGTGGTCGTAATCTTTAATGATTTCAGACATAAATTATTCTCGTTTGTAAATTTTAAAAAATGTCGGGAAATCTATCATAAGAAGCCAAAATGCCAATAGGGAGATAAAGGAACTTTGTCTTCTTTTGTGGAGCTAAATAAAATTACTTGGGAGAACTAATTGCGGCCGCGAATTTGTTGGATGATATCGTTAATCAATTTGTTGTCTAAACGTGCACCGGGGAAATAAGAGAAAACTTCCTTGATGTGGTTATAGATTAAGACACTCACAGTTTTTAGTGAGGTATGCACGGGTATGCAAATGTCTAAGTCGATTTGGTCGGATTCACAGGGGCTACCAAGGGGGAGGTGATAAACGTAATCTGTCCAAGACTCTAGTTTGCGGCCTTTCATTCCACTAAGGACAATATTAATGTTGGCGCTTTTGTCATCAGGAATATAAAACACTCGAGCAAAGTTGATGCTGGCGTCAATGATCTCACAGATTCGAGTGATTAAACTGACGGGATCCATGCAGCGTTCTTTATGAAAATAGAGGTCGGAATTCAGCACGCGCTTGTGGTAGAAGTAGCCTTCTGGGCTCGCACGCCAAAAATCCAAGTGGCTTTTTTGTTCTTGGAAAGAGTCATCTTTGAAGAGTCGGCAAATGTAACCCTCGAAGCAATTGTCGTAGGGCTCAATTGTGCTGCCTTCTTGCCTGACATCCAACCAAAAGGGCCAGCCACTGAGGTTGCGGTTGGCTCCTAAAAAACGTTCTAAGAAACGACCGTCAAGACTCTGGCCAATACATTTGTGGTTGAGGTTGACGGAGGCTTCGAGGTAAGCGAATTTTCGATTGAGTTTGGGTCCAGCATTATAGAGGAAGCGTTGACGGGAGTTAAGGACAAAGTTTTGAAAGGGGTTGTAGAGATCAATGTCATCACTAACCTGATTAAGTGCCGTAAATTGTTGCATGAGATCATCAAAGTGTCGGCGCATAAAACGGGCAATATTAGCCTCGCGATTATCGATACAGATTTCCATCATAAAATTCATCTCGTCGTATTCAGCCATCTTGGTTTCAAACTTACCGGCTTTAAAAGCTCGAACGTAAGCGACATTTTGCTGAATCAGCATCTTATCTCCCATCATCAGAGGCTTTTTGATGCCAATAATTTTTTTGACGCCAGAACCAACGTTAAAGACTGGATATTCGAGGCCGTCTTTTTTCCAGAAATTTAGGGTGACGGGGAAAGTTGACGAGCAATAACGATGAAGCAAGAGCAAGACAAAATCAATGGAATATATTTCGCGAACGTCGCCTTCGGGTCGCCTTTCTAAGTCAGGTCGGCAGTTATCGTCGCAAAAACCGATGATCAGGCGCCCACCATTCACATTGTATAGCGCGGATAGGGCTTTGATGATTTTGGCTTGATGTTCAGGATTGTCGAGATCTAACCAAGTTTTTAATTCCGTGGAAAGGTTTTCTACTGTGAATTCTAAAGGGTTGAGCATGACAGTTCCTATTGAGTCAAAGTTGGCTGTAACCTAATTGTTAAATGACTATTAGAAAAGGAATTGTGTGTGAACAAGCTTTATTTATGATGAATTTTTAATGAATACTTATAAAACGATATGCAATATACTTTCTTTGCTTAATAAAGAAGTTTATCTTGGCGCGCTTAAAACTAAATAAGTTTAATCAATGGCTCGTGGTGGTTTTGACATAAAAATTGACGTAATCATACAATACAAATAATGATTTGAATTTACTTTAGGTGATAATTTTTCTGATCCTTGTGCAGATCTTAGAATTTTAAAAATCTTATAATAAAAATAAACGGAGTGTTTATATGAGTGATGTAACATGTAAGACGGGTTTAACTGAATCCGAAAAATCGAAGTTGTTTTGGGCGTCTTTCCTCGCTTTAACAGCTGCAGGTGTGGGCTTTGTTTTTCGCGTAATGATCCCAAAGTTATGGTCAAATGAGTTCGAGATTTCATTAGCCGAAGTTGGTGGTTTAACAGGTGCAGCTCTTTGGCCGATTGCTATCACGATGGTTCTCTTCAGTTTATTAGTTGATAAAATCGGCTATAAAGTTTCCATGTTCTGTGCATTCGCTCTTCAAGCACTTTCAGTTGTTTTAACTGTCATGGCTAAATCATACGACGCCATGTGGTATGCCTGTTTCTTTGCGGGTTTAGGTCACGGTGTTGTGGAAGCTGTAATTAACCCACTTTGTGCTTCAATTTACCGTGAGCAAAAATCTAAAATGCTCAACATTCTTCACGCTTCATGGCCTGCAGGTATTGTGATTGGTGGTTTAGCTTACTACTTCATGATTCAAGAATCTGTTGCTTGGGATGCGGCAAAATGGATCTTCTGGATCATGTTAATTCCTGTTGCGATCTACGCAATTCTTTTTGCAATGTGCCATAAGTTCCCAGTTGACGAACGTGTTGAAGCCAATGTTTCTAATAGTGATATGCTTAAAGAATTTGGTGGTCTTGGTGCAGGTCTTGCCATTACTTTCCTTTTCTATGAACTCTCTAATCAACTTGGTTTTAACTTCGGTGATACTCACTTAACAATCAGTATTATTGTTGGTATCGTCGGTGGTACTGCATTTGGTTTTGCCGTTGGTTCTAAAGGTAAGTGGTTGTTCTTTATTCTTTGTTTGATTATGATTCCTCTCGCCACTGCGGAAATCGCAACAGATGGCTGGATTCAAACTCTTATGCAGCCAGTTCTCGGTACTAAGTACTCACAGTTAGCGATTGTATGTTCTGCTGGTATCATGATGATTTTGCGTTTCTTCGCAGGTGTACCACTTAAATACATGTCTCCTCCCGCACTTTTGCTTTTAAGTTCTGTATTCTCAATCATTGGTTTATTTGCCCTTTCTTCAGTAAGTGGCGCAGGTATCTTTGTTGCCTTTACTTTCTACGCTGTAGGTCAAACTTTCTACTGGCCAACTGTTTTAGGTTTTGTTGCTGAACAGTTCCCTAAAGGTGGTGCAATGACTCTTAATACAGTTTCTGCAATGGGTCTCCTGACAGTAGGTATTTTCGGTTTCCCATTCTTAGGTGCTGTTCAAGATAGCTACAATGCTAAAACAGTTATTGCTCAACAACCAGCTCTTATCGAGCAAGCGAAAGCAGGTAACTTACCAGCTCTTGAAGTTGAAGCAAAAGTTGAAGCTGACGTAAAAGTTGAAGAGAGTGCTGAAGGCAAAGAAGCTGAAGTTGCTGCAGAAGTAAAAGTTGAAAAAGCAGAAGCTCCTGCAATCTACACACAGAAATCATTCTTCTCAGTAAAATACGATTCAGTTAACGTTGCTGAAGCTAAAAAATATATTACAGATGAAGCTGCTCTCGAAAAACTTGATGCTCAACTCCAGAAAACGGGTCAAAGTTCACTCAAAGTTGCAGCTGTTCTTCCTGGTATCATGGCGATTGCCTTTATCCTTATGATCATCTACTACAAGTCAATTGGCGGTTACAAACCAGTTGTTCTCGAAGGTGGCGGTGATAATAAGCATGACGATCCGGAAGGTGAGCCTATCCCAGGTGTAGAACTCTAAGAGTTTATCACTTGATTGTAGCGACTGAGTTAATTCTCAGTCGCTTTTTTTTGCTTTGATTCTATGGGGAATAGCTTTAATCACTTTGCTAAATAAGTCGAAAGCACTTAAAGTGCCTAAGTTAATGGAGTAGCCTATAATGTATAAGAGTTTTTTACTGACTCTCTTTATGACGATCAACTGTTTGTTTGCAGTGACGGACGAAGATCTCGTCCTGTCGATTGATTTGCTGATCAATAACATAAAGTCTCAGCAAGCACCCACGGGTCATATTGGTGGACGAAGCGCAGGTTATACGGCGGTTAATGCCTTAGCACTTTCTTATGCGGGGGTAAAAGCATCTGATCCCGTTATGAGGAAAGCTTTAAAAGTACTTTTAGATAATCCTCCGTCCCGTATCTACGACTTGTCAGTTTATATCATGCTACTATCAGAAGTGGATAAAGTGCGATATAAGAATGAAATAGATCGTCAAGCACAGGTTTTAATACGTACACAAGCGAATAATGGAACCTGGAATTATACGGGTACAGGACCAGGTGATAATTCCGTGACACAGTTTGCCTTGCTGGGCTTAAATGCGGCTCGGGCTGCAGGCGTAAGAATTCCAGATGTGGTTTTTGAACGTTCGCGGGATCACTATATCAGACAACAAAACAAAGATGGTGGTTGGGGTTATGTATCGAGCCGAAATGTAACTCCGAGTATGACTGCCGCCGGTTTGTCATCTTTGAGTATATGTGGGGAAGAACTTGAAGACTCGTTAGAAGTAAAAAAAGGACCCCGCTTTATAGGTAAGTATTTAAGTAACCCCAACATTCAAAAGTCCTATAACAAACTAGAAAATATTCTCAAAACTTCACCACAAAGTATTTTTTCGAATGGCTATACAAGTTATGGTCTTGAGCGAGTGGGCATATTTTTTGATCGTCGCTATATAGCGAATATTGATTGGTATCGTTTTGGAGCGACGAGTATGATTCGTAATCAATTTCGTTTCAGTACTTATAGCGAACCTTTCTTTTCTTTACTTTTTTTAGCTAAGGGCAATACGCCCTTGTTGATGGGGAAACTCACTCCGACTTTTGCCAAAAACAACTCAGATTTACGTCGCAATGACTGTCGTAATATGATGAAGGATTTAACGAATCTTTTAGAAACAAAAGTGGACTGGGAAAAGGTATCGCTGAGTCAGAAGAATAGGTCTCTAGGTAAACTTCCCATTCTGTATTGGTCGGGATATAATGTGACGCGTCTGACTGATGATGAAAACAAAGTTTTAAAGAAGTTTCTCGATGACGGTGGTACACTTCTCATTGCACCAGCCTTATCCAGCCGCCCCTTTGTGGATGGAACGACACAAGAGTTAAGAAAAATTTATCCAGCATCTGTTTTTGAAGAGGTTTCGAATGATCATCCTTTGCGCCAAATGTATTACGACCTTAGAACGAGTCAATTGCCGCTCAAAGTTCTAAAATCCTACTGCTCGACACATCGTGTGTTTTTATTAGAGGATGATTTCTCGATTCAATATGAAGCTAAAAAAGTCCACAAAATCAATCGTTTAACTTTGGCGAATATGGCACGTTATGCGATGGGTGAAAAACCTTTGCTCGGTCGCTTAGTTGAGCGTCAATTACTAATTAAAAAAGAAGAGAAGCAAAAGGCGATCACTCTAGATAAAAAAGATAATGCCGATGGTATGCAGTTGGCCTACTTGTCTTACACGGGAGTGGAATCCCTCAATAAGAAATCGATGGGACTAGAGCTGATGCAGGCGTATTTTCGTCAATCCATGAACTTTCCATCTCGTAACAAGGCTCAAGAAGTTGATCTAAGAGATCTAAAAGCTATGCAACAGCAGCCTTTTATTGCATTTTCCGGTTCAAAAAAACTGAACTTAAGTACTGAAGAAAAGGCGAACCTTAAGTTTTACTTGGAGAATGGAGGTTTTATTTTCTGTGAAAATACTTGTTCAAAAACTGATTTTGGTGATTCGGTTGCAGAACTGCTATTAGAGCTCTTTCCCAAAGAACAGCTCCAAGCGATCCCCGAGGATCACGTCCTATATAAAGAGCCTTACTCACAGGCTTTGACGCTACTGGGAAAAGCTCAGGGTCAAGAGCAGTTTCTCAAAGGCTTGCGATTATCGCAACGTTATGTCTTAGTGGTTTCTCCCTATGATTTAAGTAGCTCGATTAGCGGAGGAGCCCAAAGTTTTGGTGGCTTAGATACGGAATCTGCGATTCGACTTTTTACGAATATAATTTCTTATGCATTGACGTACTAACTTGCTCAAATGGCTCATAAGGCTAAGATAGGGCATGAAAATTAAGGTTGATAAATGCTAAGTGAAGAAGAAAAATTACGCTACAGTCGCCATTTACTTTTAGATGGTTTCGGTGAAGAAGCTCAAAACAAATTAAAGAAGAGTTCTGTCTTATTGATTGGTGCAGGTGGATTGGGTTGTCCAGTCGGACTCTATTTGGCTGCTGCTGGAGTTGGAAAGATCACTTTGCTCGATTTTGATTTGGTTGAAAACTCTAACTTACAACGCCAAGTGGCTTTCGAATCTGATGATTTGGGATTGCCTAAATCAGAAGTTTTAGCGGCAAAAATGCGTCAGCTCAATCCCTATATCAGAGTTCAAAGTATAAGTGAGCGTTTTGATGCTTCCAATGCTGAGCAACTGATGAAGGAACATGATGTTTTAGTTGATGGCTCGGATAATTTTTCGACGCGATATCTCTGTAATGATGCCAGCTTCCTTTACAAAAAGCCTTTGATTTTTGCCGCAGTCTCTCGTTATAGCGGTCAGCTTTCAGTCTTTAACCAAGATGACAAATCTCCTTGTTATCGTTGCCTCTTTCCTCAAGAACCAGAAGAGGGCATTACGGCAAATTGTTCAGAAGCAGGTGTTTTGGGCGCTTTGGTTGGTGTTCTTGGAACCTTGCAGGCGGTTGAGTGTTTAAAAGTATTGACTGGCGTGGGAGAGAGTCTCTCGGGTAAGTTTATGACTTATGATATGCTGACAGCGCAATTTAATAGTTTTAAACTCGCGAAATCACCAAACTGTCAACTCTGTGGTGATCAAGCGAAAATCACCGAGCTCATTAAACAGGATGAAACTTGTTCTTTAGAAGAGAAGAGTGCTTTGAGCTTAGAAGAATTTAAACAGGTCTACGAAAGCCAGAAATTAGCACTTTTAGATATTAGAGAAAATGCAGAGAAAGCACTTTTTCCAATTCCCTATGAAAATCTACACATTCCTTTGAGTGAACTGAGAAATCGCCTCGATGAACTGGATTCAGAGAAAGTTTACTGCACACTATGTCAATACGGTGAACGCTCGAGGAAAGCCTATTTGACCTTAAAGAAAAATAAAATTAAAGCCTATTACCTCGATGAAGGTATGGATAAACTCCTTTGATTCAAAATGGATTATTATAAAGATATTTTTCCTGATCGTCCTTATTTAGAAGATTTAGATTTACGGTCTTTCCCAGAGTCTCCAGCCTATATAATAGATGAACAGGCACTGGAAAGAAACTTAGAGATTCTCAAAGAAATTAAGGACAAAACGGACTGTAAAATTCTCCTCGCTTTAAAAGCCTTTTCAAATTACAAGACTTTTCCCTTAATCAAAAAATACTTAGATGGTTGCTGCGCCTCGTCTCTTTGGGAAGCCCAACTGGCCTATGAAGAATTTGGAAAAGAAGTACATACTTATTCACCCTCTTATCGAAGTGATGAACTCAATCAAATTTCTAGTTATTCGAATCACATCATCTTTAACTCTGTTCAAGAGTTGAAGCGATATAAAGCTTCATTGAAAGGTACTGAATTAGGCCTGCGCATTAATCCAGAACATTCCGAAACAGACGTAGAGCTCTATAATCCCTGTTCAAAATTTTCACGCCTTGGCGCTAAATTGGCTGATTTAGAAGGTTTAGATATAGACGCTATTTCCGGCTTTCATCTTCACACACTCTGTCAAAAGGGGGCTGATGCCCTGGAGCGAACCTTAGCAGTTTTTGAAGAAAAGTTTCATAAGTTTCTTCCTAAATTAAAATGGTTAAACTTAGGTGGCGGCCATCATATTACTCAAGTGGGCTATGATAAAGATCTACTGATGCGACTCATTAATAAACTAAAGACAAAATATGACTTGCAAGTTTATTTGGAACCTGGAGAAGCGGTGGCGATTAATACAGGCTCTTTATTGTGTACAGTTTTAGATACTTTTGAATCCGCAGGGATTCATCATGCTATCGTAGACATTTCCGCAACTTGCCACATGCCTGACGTGCTTGAAATGCCATATCGCCCAGATATTCGTGGTGCAGGTGAAGAAGGTCAAAAAAAGTTCTCCTACCGACTAGGGGGAACATCATGTTTAGCGGGTGATTCAATTGGCATTTACTCCTTTGAGGAAGAATTGAAAAGGGGAGATCGCCTCCTGTTTGATGACATGAGTCATTACACCATGGTGAAAACAAGCTTTTTTAATGGCGTACGTCACCCATCTATCTATCTAAAAGATAAGAGTAGAAGAGATGTCTTATTAAAGAAATTTACTTACGAAGATTACAGATCTAAGCTATAGCTGATCTAAATAGCCTTGGCATAAGGCCTGACATTTTCTATCCACATCAATAAGTGCGAGATCATGCTGGAGTGAGATCGCTTTCATATCTTCAAATTCAACACTGGCTTTAATGGCTTTGCCTTTGTGCAAACCGAGTTTAATTTTGAGTTTGCCCCAAGGACTTTCAATACTAACGAATTGGCGTTCCAAAATCAGTCTTTGTTCCTCGCGTATGCGTAAGCCAAAGCTACTGGTTTCCTTTAAAATAAGATCAGAAAACTTGTTTTGCTCTTCCGTCTTACAAATGATTTGGACTTGGATCCCTGGGCGCATTTTCTTCATTTGAATAGGCATGAAGCAGACGTCCAAAGCTCCTTGACTTATGGCAGTCTCAAAAAAGTGACCTAAAACCTCAGGGCTCATATCATCGATATTTGTGGTCAGAACACTGACCTTGTCAGATTGAGCATTATTTTCATTTTCGAGAAGCATGACTTTCAAAACATTTGCGTGACTCGCAAAAGTCTTTTTCCCGGCGCCATAGGAGATGTCTTTTATTTCACCATCAAAATCACTGGTGAAATTGGAGCAAAAAGTTTTAATGAGCGCTGCGCCCGTAGGCGTGGTGAGTTCGAATTTTGCGGGTCCCGCAAAAATGGGAATGCCCTTTAATAAGAGTGAAGTTGCCGGGGCGGGAATGGGAAGGATGCCGTGAGCCATCTTTCTAGTACCGCTGCCGACTGCAACGGGACTCGAACAGACAGTATCTATTTTGAGTTCATAAAAAGCTGCTGAGGCAACACATATATCTGCGATGGCATCAATCGCACCCACTTCGTGAAAGTGAACGGAATCAAAGGTTTTGCCGTGAATACTTGCTTCGGCTTCTGCTAGGTGAGTAAAAGCTTCAACGGCAACTTGCTTGGCTCCCTCAGGCATATTGGACGCCTGAATTTGAGCAATGATCTTTTTAGGAGTTCGCGAATCATCGTGATCGTGTGAGTGATCGTGTGAGTGATCGTGTGAGTGATCGTGTGAGTGATCGTGTGAGTGATCGTGTGAGTGATCGTGTGAGTGATCGTGTGAGTGATCGTGTGAGTGATCGTGTGAGTGATCGTGTGAGTGATCGTGTGAGTGATCGTGTGAGTGATCGTGTGAGTGATCGTGTGAGTGATCGTGTGAGTGATCGTGTGAGTGATCGTGTGAGTGATGATCTATATGTATATCGTCCACAAATTCATTCTTATGGGGGTCGAGAACCTTAAAAGAATAGGCACTGATACCGTTTTTAATTGTGGATTCTAAAGTACAGGAATAATTATTTAGGTCGGGAAGGTAAGTGAAGATTTCTTCTTGTTTTTCTTTGTCGAGTAAGCCTAAAAGTGCGGCTGAAAACATATCGCCTGCAAGACCAGAAAAGGGGTCGATGAATAAAGTTCTCATTGAAGATCCATAAATTTAATTTTCATAATCTAGCACTCATGGTCAACAAAACAAAACACGCTTATGCAGTTGTGAAGGTGGAGATGTTTTTATTAAGTGTACATAGCCGTCGTGCTAAGAGCACGAAGTATAATTTAGCCTATGGTTTCAACCATAGGACTGATTATGTGAAGAAGATTTTCGTTCTGTAGGAACGGAGCATATCTTTTTGCTCACCACAAAAACAAAAAGCCTCGATGGATTTCCATCGAGGCTTTTCTAGATCTGCTATGTGTTTAGGCAGCAGATCTATTGATCAAACCCTCTAACTCGTGAGGCGCGAGTTTGCAACGAAGACGTCTCAAAGCTTCTTGTTGAAGCTGACGGACGCGCTCAGAAGTGAGTCCCACTAGTTCACTAGTTTCAGCAAGTGTTTTAGCTTCACCATCATCGAGGCCAAAGCGAGCTGAAAGGATTTTATATTCTCTTTCAGTGAGTTCTTGACGGACAATTTCCATGAGGGTTTTGTAGCCATCGTGAAACTCCATCACTTCACCAGGAGTCTGTGCTTGTGAATCAGGAATGAGTTCACCTTTTTCAGTCGCTTTGCCATCTTGGCTAATTTGCTCATTAATGGAGAAAGAAGAAGTATCTACGTGGAGACTTGTAGTTCTTACTAGTCTAGGGCTAATACCCACTTCTTTAGCTACGGCTTTATCATTCGATGCATCACCAGTTTCTTGTTGGATTTTTAAACGTGCATTTTTAATTTTCTGCATGCGAAGCAATGATTGTACCGGAACACGGACAATTCTTTTATCATCTCGGATTGCTCTGCGAATATTTTGCTTGATCCACCATGCGGCGTATGAAGCGAATTTAGCACCGTGACCTGGACGGAAGCGTTGTGCAGCTTTTACTAAACCATGATTACCTTCGGCAATGAGTTCACCAAGTGCTACTCCGCGATTCATGAATTGTTTTGCTATTGTGACTACTAAGCGAAGATTTGCCAAAGTAAGTTCTTGAATGGCAGATTCATCACCTTTGGCAATTTTGTTGGCGAGAGCAATTTCTCTATCGCTATCGATTAGGTCGTAATCACTTAGGTTTTTTAAGTAGTTATCCAATGCGCTGGCAACCATTTTGTTTCTCCGTTATTTTTTATGTTCTATAGACAATTCAGAGAAAAGAAGAAATCCTTACAAGCTTTTACAAAAAAAAATCATTTTTTTTGATTTTGAGTTCAAAAAACATCAAGATTATCTAATTAACGATGTTTCGATTCATTTATTTAAGGAAATAACTGTGCCAGAGGCACTAAGAATAACTCAGACTATGGTTTCAACCATAGGAGCATGTGTTTTAAATTATTCCGTTCTGAATGAACGGAGCATAAATCAATAATGCATCGTAAACATGACGTCATGGGAGTTAAACTAATTTGAGGCTGAAGCGCTAGCTTTATTATATTTAAACAGGATCATCTAGTTTACAGTGCACCTTGATGTTGTGGAGCAAGAAAGGTACCGTGCCAAAGGCACCGAGCATAACTTAGCCTATGGTTTCAACCATAGGGTCTTAGTTTGTTACCCTAATTCCGTTCTGTAGGAACGGAGCATAGACCTAAATCAATTGTGTATTAATAGTTTTCATGTCTTTAGCGAAGTAAGGTGATGTATACTTTATATATATGCCCATTTAATGGGGTGGAGAAAAACTTATTTTGTGGAACTAGAGAAGACTTCCCAGTTAGCTTTATCTTCAAAATAAGCATGTAAAGTATTCATGACTGATAAGAGGCGTCGACCCCAGTGATATTCAAATGTGAGCCTCCAATGCCAAAGTCCATCATTTTTTAAGCCCGATTTATAGAGCTCTAAACCTTCTGCCACATCTTGATAGATATCGGCGAGTTCTTCTTGGAGGTCGGTACGAATGAGTTCATCATCATTTTGCAAGGGGTTAATAACATCGATATAGGAAGTTATGGGAAGTGAATCAAAACGATCGTAGACATTGCGCCATTGATCAATGGGGATGCGCTTTTCTGAATCAAAATCTTCTTCATCAGGTAGGTCAAGGCCTGCCAAGCCTAAGAGCGCTGCATAGAGCAAAGACATATTCTGTAAGCCGATACGCGCTTCATTCTCTGTATCAGTAGGTTCGTTTTCAGCCCAATCACAAAAGTTCTGTGCCGCCAAAACGAGCTTATCAAAAATTTCATTGTTTGACATGGTAGATACCCCATTTGTTTGATAGTTCACACTAACTGAGAGTTTGACGCTTTCCAGTCAATCACTTACTTTTATGCTACTAAAAATATAGGGATAGTTTATGCAGAAATGGGAACAGAAAAGCTCGGACTTGGTCTTTGAGGCCGGCTTTATGAAACTTCAAAAAAATAACTGCGTGAATCCACGCAATGGTCACGAGGGAGATTATTACGTTTTTCACTTCCCTAACTGGGTAACAATTGTTCCCTTTACTAAAGAAGGAAATGTAGTGATGATTCGTCAATACCGTCACGGCAGCCAAGAATATGAACTGGAGCTTCCTGGAGGAGCCATAGAGAAAGGTGAAGATGTTCTCGTGGCAGGCATCCGCGAATTACAGGAAGAAACGGGAGGTGTTTGTACAGACTTCCATTTAGCCGGTAAAGTTCGTCCCAATCCATCTATGCAAGATAATTGGTGTTACACAATCATTGCGAAAGATGTTGAGCTTAGCGCTGAACGCAACCTTGATCCTGGAGAAGATATAGAAGTTCTAGAAATGACTCCCCAAGAAGTCAAAGCAGCCATTTTTTCAGGTGAACTCAACAATACAATGATGATCTCCTCCCTCTATTTCGCAGGGGTTTAGTCACAAATTTTAAGATTTACAAAAGGCTTACAAGTTTCATCAAGATAAGATGAAAGCTTGTTATATAATCATTTTATCACAAAAAAAGGAAGCAGGAAATGAAACAATTAATTATGTTATTTTTACTTATGCCCAGTTTATTATTTGCTTATGCAGATAAAAAGGTGGTCTCAATCATCAATGTTGATGTATCAAAAAAAATTAGCGCCTCAGCCGCAGGTGAAATAGAAGAATTACTGAATGCCTTTTTAAGTACTAATGATCAACTGCTTGTCGTGGAGAGAAAAAAAATTGAAGATCTACTTAAAGAACAAGCGAGCTCCGAAGCGGGGTTTATGGATGAAGAGAATCGAGTTAAAGTTCAAAAACTTTATGGAGTTAAGTACTTCGTAACAGCAAAACTCTTCTCTGTGGGAACAAAAATGTATCTAACAACCAATGTGATTGATGTGGAGACTAGTGAGAAGAGTACTTTGATTGCCAAGGGATCCACACGCGGAAATTATTCTGATTTAGCTGATGTGGCAGGCATGAAACTCGTTAACAAAATCAATGAGATGTCAAAGAAAGTGGTAGTTGACAAGAGTGCGGATCCTAGAGATGTACTAAAGGCTAAATTTAAAGGTCAAGAATTACCGAAAGTAGCCGTGTTTATTGAAGAGCAACATGTGGCTCAGGCCATTATCGACCCTGCAGCTCAAACTGAACTTATGGATATCATGAAACAGGCTGGATTTGTAGTGAAAGAGTATAAGTCATCCATCAAATCTGATCTATTTGAAGATGGTATAAAAGAAGTGAAAGCTGATCTTAAGGATATCGATATTATCATTTTAGGTGAGGGGGTCAGTCAATTCGCATTGCGTCGTGGTGAGCTCGTATCATGCAAAGCTCGACTCGAAATGAAAGCTCTGCAAAAAGATAATGAAAAAGTTTTAGCAATCAAAAGCATCAGTACCTCAGGGGTTGATGTGAGTGAGGCAATTGCCGGTAAGGAAGCATTGCAAAATGCAGCAAATAAACTGGCAGTTGATTTTCTATCAGAGATGATGGAAACATGGAAAGGAAAATGAATAAACTACTTCTGCTTCTCTTGACCCTAGGTTATTCGCTTATGGCTCAAGAGAAGCAGGTTCTCTTGGAGGAGAGTCGTAGTTATTATAGTGGTGCAGAATTTGTCTATAAATTAAATGATAATTTCGTCACAGCGAAAGACTTGAATTGGCGTTTGGTTTTGGCGGAAAAAACGTTGGCTCAAGGACAATTAAAACCTCAAGATAAAAACTTTATAAAATGGCAATTGCCCAAAGTGAAAGAGGGGAGTTTTGTTACAGGAAACTTAGAACTTATATCAGCTTCTAATCAAATGTCACAGACTATTCCTTTTTATCTTCTAGGAGATAAACAAATTAGTTTTAAACACGATAAAGTTTTTATTTTAAGTGATGGACCAGAAATAGAGAATGAAGCTACACTAAGCGCTCATGGTTTATTCTATGAACTAGTGCAAAATCACGAAGCAGTAAGTTCTCAATTTCTTATCCTAAAAGATGTTCAATTATATGATGATTTAAATGTATTTCTAAAGTCATTTGTTTCAAAGGGAGGTAAGGTTTTGGTCTTAGGTTATTGTGCCGGAGAATTTGATTTTGGTCAGTGGAATTTAGACAAAATAGAGTTGCTGAGCAAAAAAAGTTTAAATACAGAAATTAAGGGCTTCAATACTACTGCAGTATCGACTAAAGAGTCTTGGGAATTAGATTTTCAACACAAGCTAATAAACCTTGTTGAGTCCAACTTAGATACAGCATCTTACTCTATAAGACTAAGATCAGGCAAAGGTGAGATCGTTTTTTTCTCAGCTGACTTATTTAAGCATTTAGATAAAGATCCAAGTCTAATGCTTTATCTTCAAAAAATGATCCAATCCAAGAACAAATAAAGTTCACATTGAGGGAAACATGAAATCTTTTATTAGTCTTTTGCTGTTCTTGTGTAGTACGCTGACAGCACAAACGGTCCTCGTTGATCATAGTTCGGATGAAAAAGACGACCTTTGGTCCATGGGGGCAGCAGACCTGATGAACTTTTATCTGCAAGAGCAGGGGGTAGAAGTCGTTCATCGTGATCAACTGAGTTCGATGATCAACGAGCTTTCCATTGCCGATGCGGAGATCGCAAAATCCGACATTCACAAAGGCAAATGGAAGGGTGCCCAGTTTTTAATCCAGGGGACTCTTGCAAAAACAGGTGAGCAATGGACTTTAAAAATCTCTTTAACTGAACTTAAAAATGCTAAACTGATTGATCAGCTAATTAAGACATTTGAGAAAAAAGACGACTTAGCTATAGAGGTCGAAAGTTACGCACGAAAGTGCTTGCGATTGATGAAAGGCAATCAAGGAACAGAGTTGAGTACTGCCCCAAAATCAACTTTCATTGGCTTAGAGGCAAAAAATCTTTACTCATATTATGAAGCTATTAAACGTATTCAGTCAGGTGAAGAAAATAAAGGTATTAGAGACCTTATTTATTTGACTTATAATGCCCCAGAATTTGAGTTGCCTTATTATTGGTTAGCTTCTTTCTTTTCTAAATATGAATATAAGAAAATAGAAAAATCTTTACGCAGTAAACTGCCCATAGATTTATCTTATTTTAATCAGATCAAAGCTGATCAGAAAAAGATTTTTCTTTTAACTGATCAAAGTAAAGACATAGATTTATCTGGTCTTTTGAAAACACTTAAAGATAAAGATCTCTCCGTTCTTTCTACTGAGTCGATAATGAGCTTCGATTTAGAAAAAGATTTAAAACGTTGGAAGTACATAAATGATAGTGAACTACCTAGACTTAAGACTTATTTATCTTCTTATATTATCAAAATAAATAATGTATCTCATGAAAAATTTAGATGCTCTATTTATACATCTCGAAACAATGAGACTCTTAAGGTATTTGAGGATTTGAGTATGAAGCAAGTTATTGAAGAATTACGAAAATTTGATTTTAACAAAAGTAGTAACTCTTTAAATACCTTAGGAAAAATAAACTCCTCTGATGTTGAAAAAATAGGTCATTCATGGGGAGAAGAAGAGCTCATGTTAGATTTAATTAAGCGCTTAAAATCCAACAAAAATCGTGACCTTACCCTTTGGCGCTTAATGAGTTTTCATAAAACTAAACACTTAAGAAATGCTTTATGGCCTGAACTCATTGGCTTATCTAATGAAATAAACAAACCTTTTTGGATTCAAACACGCGAATGGCAGAATGAAGAAAGTTTTAGTTTGATAGGAGACAACACACAAAAATTTAACTATACAGAGGCATACCAGAGTGCTAAGTCAGTTCGTCTCATAAATGAATACAAAAAACTTGCAAAACATTTACATGACTTTGAATTTACCTATCAATATGCCCTTGCTGTAAAAGAATTCTATAAAAATAATTTTACGCAAGCATTTGCTTTATTTTCAAATTTAGAGCAAAATTTAAGTAAGTATTCTTTTAGTTCTACAGAAAAAAGAACGCATATAAAGCCCAGTTTGAATTACTGGAGTTGGCAATGTGCAGTTAAGCTAAACCACAAGCTCAAGGATGTTTTACGTAAGAGATGTCAACATGACCAGGCAAACTGGAGAACAACAATTAGCCATATAATAGTTCCAGCATGGGAATACGGCTTCAAAAAAGATTTAAAAGGCTTATGGAAAGAAATTCCAATAACACGTGGGTGGCGGTATACACATTTTCTATCTGTAGATAAAAACCTTTTAAAAGACAAACCATGGCCTAAGTTTAATACCCTAACCCCTAGTAAGGATGTTGTTGAGAAGTGCCACATAGCTATCGCTTTATTTAAGTCTTTGGTTAATAGCAAGCAACTAGTATCTTCTAAACATAACGAAACCATGTGTTTTTTAAGTGCTGTTTCTCATTTACATTTAAATCCTTTTGAACAAGTTCCTGAGCAAGTCTTAGCCTTATGTAAGCAAAGTTATAAACAAGCTATTTCGAGACGTTATACTTCAGTTTTGTGTTTACTGGGTCAACATGACTTCGCTAGAAAAACTATTTTATCATCTGATTTACCCGACACAAAGAAAGCATATTACTTAATGCATATAGCAAAAAGCAAGCTTACATGCCTGGAGGCAATGCGTGTAGAAGCTAAATATTATATGAAGGAAGAGAATCGATCAAAAATATCGAGGTTTATAATAGAAGAATGTTTTGACTATTTATTGTTGGATGAATTAAAGAAACTTCTAGACTACAAATCTGTGAATGACAATTCTGATGAGAGTAGATTAATGACTAAACTTTATAAAGCTGAACTTATGTATTTAGAAGGTGAAGTTTTAGAGGCATTACTTTTGTTTAAAGAGTACAGGAAGCAAAACTGGGAGAAAAGTTCAACAAAAATATTTAGCCATACTATTCGCCAATACTTGAATAAAAAAATTCACTTCATAGAAACTTTAACTCAAAAAGAATCTTATAGTATTTCATGGGATAGCATAAGATTGCATGATGACTATATCCAGTATTTCTTATTTTCTCTACCTCCTAATGTAGAGCTGTTTTTGGACCCAGATTTCAAAAAAGATTTTATCGAAATAGCCAAGCCTTACTATTTTTCTAAAGCATATAATTCAAAAAATGTTAAAAAAGAAATTATATCTCTTATTGAAAAGTATGGCGAGAGAAAAGTTTTTAAACAAGTTCTAAAGTTTTTTAAATATAAGTCTATGAGTTATCAAAAAAAGATTGCTACGTCAATTTTAGTTATTTTGTCCAACTCAACTTCGTCTTCATCTACTCAAGATATGGTCATAAATGCTTTTTATAAACATCAAGCTGTTTCTCGTTCGGCTATATTAGCCGATAAAAATAAAGCTATAGAAATATTTAAGCATAATTATTGGGCTCTTGGTGGTTTAAATTCAGGGGGGATGCTAGACATCTGCATTATGCATTATAAAATTAAAGCACTGTATCCGCTCATGTTATCAAAAGCAGTTTTTAAGCCAGTAGGATCAGATGATATATTCCAAAAATTAAAAAATCAGGTGCCTGAAGACTCTTATAAAAAGGCTTTATCCTTAGCTTTATTAAATATTAGTAATAGCATTGATTTAACCGATTACAGTTATAGCCCTTGGAGTTTAGCTGAATTAGCTTTTTCTTATGGTTACCGTGAAGGAATTGAAAATTTATTATTTTATAATCAGCTATCTAAAGGCCATCACGCCTATTATTCACAGCTTGAATTAACGAGATTTGTAAATTCAAAATTTGAAGGTTTTTCCGTTCCAGATGTGAAAACTTTCCAACTAATAAAGGATAAAATAAGTTGGGATTCTAAAAAAAATAAATGGATCATAAATTTTCAAGAACTTAGTCCTGCCTTACAAGTAATTGTAAAAAAATCTAATTCAGATCAGAACTTATTTATTACTTCAGGTTTTTTGTTTAAAGAACTTGAAAATAAATCCTTTACTTTTCCATATAAAAATGGCGAATGGGGTTCATTAAAGTTAATCCACAACGACGCTGTGTATTGGAAGGGAGGTAGTAAGAGTACTTGGGAATTAGCAGACACAATGGAATGGTTTATTTCTACAGAAAATAAAATCAATGATTTTGATACCTTTGAATTCAAGCAATTAAAGAATATTAATTTTATTCAAAAAGATTTAAATAGGAAACGTAATCAGACACAGTTTAAAGTTTCAAGTGGAGACTGTTTTTTACTTCGGCACAAAAGCCAAAATAAAATCTTCCTGTTAAAAGTAATTAGTCTCAAAGATGGGGTTTTAAAACTTAAAATAAGAACATTTTTCTATGAGGTGAAAAATTGAGGTTTTACCCCTTCCTACTAGTCTTTTTTTTCTCATTAGTAGCTTTTAGTCAAACGGTCCTCGTTGATCATAGTTCAGATAATAAAGACGATCTCTGGTCTATGGGCGCTGCAGATGTGATGAGCTTTTATCTGCAAGAGCAGGGCGTTGAAGTTGTTCATCGTGGACAATTAGACTCGATGATTAACGAGCTTTCCATTGCCGATGCGGAGCTCGCAAAATCCGATATTCGCAAAGGCAAATGGAAAGGTGCTGAATATGTTGTTTCAGGACAAGTTATAGGCTTTGAAAGTGGTTTGAAGCTCAGTTTGAAAATATCAAATATCCAAAATGGGAAGATTGTCAAAAGTTATGTAAATACATTTAAAAACGAAGATGAACTTGCTTTAGAAATCGAGAATCAAGCGAGACAATTTGCTAGGGTGATACAAAATTTGGATAATAAAAAGAAGCCTTTAAATCGACTCGATAGTGACCACCTTTTTAGCGGAGTGAATGCTTCTGTTTTATATCATTACTATTATTCTGTCAACCTGATTTTATCTGACAAGGATCAAGCTTTAGGCTTATCTTCAATGTATCACTTAATGGAAACACAGCCTAATTTTAAACCTCCATATTTGTGGCTAGCGACTTTTTTTGAAAATAATAACTTAAGCTCATTGGCTTCGTGTTTGAGAGACTTAGTCAATATTAAAAATAAAAAGAGTGACAAATCCAGCCCGTCTAGTAGAAGGGTTTATTTTAAAACCAATGGAAAAATTTTATTTTCTGAATTGAAAGCACTTCAGAATGTATTGAATGAACATAAGTTAACTCTTGTAGAGCCGGAAACATTAAATGTTTTTGATAGAGAGCAGGATCTTTCAAAATGGGGATATGTTGTAAATAAAAACATATTATCCAAAGTTGATCAGTTTTCCTGTGCTTACATTCTGGTTTACAGTAGAGATGAATCTAATGATTATAAAATTTCATTAATTAATTCTTCTAATAGTGAAAACATAAAAACAATTCAAACTAAGGATTTTAAGAGGGCTCTTAATCAACTCTACAAATCTTTAGATGATTTAAATACTAATAAACCTGATACAATTAACATTGATAATAAAGAAGTTTATTTAGGGCGAAAATTAAGCAGTAGTATATTTAAAAAACGTACTGATTTTTATAATTATTTATTTCGTTATATTGAAAAGTACTCAAATACTCAGGTAGTTTTAGAGCTATGGCTCCATAGTTTTATCGAAAGATTTCATAATATTAACGTTAGATATAAAAGAAATAATACGTCATTATATCAACAAAAGAAATCTGTTCGGGAAAGTTTATATGAGGAAATTCTCAAGCAGTGCAAATCTGATCAGCGCATTTTTTTTAAAGTTGAAAAGCTTTTCGATGAAATTGTATTTACAACACGCGGTCTTCGACCCAAAATAGAGGCTTTCGTACAAGAATGCGAACAATTATCATTGAGTAACAAAAGCTCTATACTTGAATTGTGCAATAGTTTTAACAATGCATCATTATTGATTGATAAGGATAATATAAAAGCTTTGAAGGGCTTTTTAAATTTAAGGCCAAGAATAGATCAGCTTAAAAAAATATACCCCAAACTTAATCAAACAAGATTTAAGTATTTATTAGAAAGTACTGATTATTGGATATGGTACTGTGCAAAAAAATTAAATCATAATGAGTTACCCTTATATAAGCAACGAGTTGTAGATCATCAAAATAATAATGCACAACTATTTCAATTATTTTTTCCAAGATATGAAAAAGGATGGAAATCGACACTTGGTTATTATAGGTCATTTAGACCCAGAGATGAATTAGCTGATGATGGTTCAATTACTAAAGTAAATAAATGGTCATATATTCTCTATGGAGAAAAGCTAGAACTTCCTATTCTTCCTTCTAAGCCAAATGAAAAAACTTGGTTAATAGCAAAGGATTTTATTAATGTTTATCTAGATAGGGTAAATAGTGGTGAAAAAATGACATCACAAAAAATTTATAAATTAAGAGATGCTATATCCTTTTATATTAATGAGCCAAGCAAGCCAATGGGACAAGAATTACATAATAAATGTGTAGACTATGCTTTAAGCTTGAACAACACAATAACCGTTGATTTATTACTGGTTTTAGGCGAATATAAAAAAGCAAAAGATCATATTTTAGCCTATTACATAAGCGATCAAAAACTCATGTATAATCAACTGGTTTATTTTGATTACCGAGTTCTCTCGCAAAAAATATATATTCATGAAATAAGCCAATTCTATATAAAGGAAATTTCTAAAGAAGTATTCGATAGTTTTGATGTCTTTGGTTTAATACGAGAAGCTCTTTCAAGTTCAGAGTTGGCAGTCGCTTCTAATTTAATAAATTTTCTAAAATCAAAGAATTTAGATGAACGAAGAAAAACTGTATTAATGTATTTGGAAGCCAAGCTTAAATACCTAGAAGCTGATTTTATTACAGCATTATTTCTCCTTAAAGACGCTAATAAAAAGTGTATTGGTAAGTCTTATATGCCTTCATGGGGCAAAAGGGTTGGAGGTGATGAGTTGAAAGTGAAAATAGAGCGTTTGATCAATAAAATAAATTCACTGGAAAATAATAACTATAGAGCAGCAAAATGGCCTATGTGGTACAGAGGGAGTTCAAATCCCCCTTATTATGGGGGGGCACCTAAATCAGCAAGTGACGTATTAAGAGCAGACGTAAAAAAGGAGTTCAAAAAATTATATCTAAAGTATTTTTTCCAAAATAGTGTGGAGGTTTCCACCGCAGACCTGAAATCGTTTGTTGGTGATTTTGATGAAAATTTTTTGCTAGCCGAAATTTACAGATTTTATAATAGTACTCCGACAAAAAAAGAAACCGATTTAATAAGAAGTATTATCATGCACCTGGCAGTTAAAAATAATCAAAAAGAAATATTTCATTATTATTCTAATGATTGGCGCTATGCAGATGCTGCTTTTAAATTAGCTCCTGAAAAAGCAACTGAAATTTTAGTAAATAATGCTTGGGCTTTTCCTGAAAAATCCCTCTATTCGAATTTTAGAAAATATATAATTAATTATCAAATCAAAGATCTTGAGTATGTATTAAAACGTTGACTTAGAATTTCTCTAAATGATTTAAAGCTTATTAATGTAGCCTACACCATGAGCGCTTTGGATAATTTGCGGTGATTGAGGGTCGAGTTCAATGAGTTTTCTGAGTTGCGGGGAGATAGGAACAGGTGATTTTGAAACGTCAATATAAATGGCATTTGTTGGAGCAATTACAGACTTTTAGTTGGAAAAACGGGGGTAGCTGATTTTTAATCACAAGAATACAGTTATTACATATATGTTACAATTGAGGCGTAGCGAACAAACTATTTATTATGTATACTTTCGTCAGTTTTAAATCTAAAATAAAAAAGGAGGAATAAATTGAAATTATATTTCTTATGTTTAAATGTTATTGCATTTGCAATGACCGGCTACTGTAACACACAGAATAGTACTGCTTCTAAAAGCCAGTTGAAAGAACTGAGTAAGCTTTGCTCAAATTCCTTGAAAGCTTACACGACGATAAATGCCCTTAAGGAAAGGAATAGAGAGCTCCTTGGTCCTTTGCCTAAAGAAAGACAGGAAATAAGTAATGCTATTCACTACATAAGCATAACAACACCAATGACAGAAGAGTCATTAAAACAACTGGATTTCTCAATAAAAGTCGGTAATTCAAGTACCGTTATAAAAGAGCGTCAAAAACATCAATTCAAAAAAGAGCTTGGCACTATTCAAGCTGAAAAATCAAGGGATATATTTGTAGCGACACTGCAAAAAAAAGAGATTCAAATCAAAGAAGAAATTGATAAGATCGTTGAGCCCAATAATAAAAAAATCGCTGCTGTTAAAACCGAAATTCTTACTCATAATAATCTATTAAAAAGTCGTTTAGAAAAATATTTCACCTCCACTACCAATGCCAAATCTGCTAAAATTAAGCCTCAAATTGATAAAGCTTTTATATATAATTCGTGGTATGATCAAAATGGAAAAAAAATTGCTGTGGCTCATGTCCGCATGCGATCAAATGAAGAACGAATCTCTAATTCGAGTGAAAAATTACTACTTGGTAAATACCCTATAAAAATTCTTAAACACCCTTCACGGAAAAAATCTCATAATTATGTTTGGTTCTGGACAGGAAACTTTTTGATTTATTTTTACTCTGAAGACAAGTTATATCAGACTGAAAATACGCTTATTCCACTACTCGTTAAATGCATTGACTTAGAAGGACTATCTAAAATCAACATAGCTACTGTTGATTAAGTCCTCCTGTCCTTTAATTATAACCGCCTGAAGATTTAAACGTATCACCGCTAAAAACGTCGGTACGTTTTTCTGTTTACCTTATGTGGAACTAATACCTACCTAACGGAAAATTAAAGCGAAAAAATTAAAGGGATGAAAATTAAAGGGATGAAAATTAAAGGGATGAAAATTAAAGGGCAGGTCTTAGAAAAAGATGCACTACAAACTTATGACACTACTTGCATAGTCAACTGTCGTTTATGTGAATTAGAAAAAAATCACTTCCAAATAAAAAACAGGACAAATAGTTGAGATTTCTCATTTTTTTATTTTTCGTCTCTTTTAGTGGATTAGCGCAAACCGTCCTCGTCGACCACAGCTCTGAAGACTCACAGGACCTCTGGTCTATGGGCGCTGCAGATCTCATGAGCTTTTATCTACAAGAGCAGGGCGTTGAAGTTGTTCATCGTGGACAATTAGACTCGATGATCAACGAGCTCTCGATTGCTGATGCGGAGATTGCAAAATCGGATATTCGCAAAGGCAAATGGAGAGGTACTGAGTTTATTATTAATGGATCTGTTGTTACTGATTCTAAAGGTTTTTTCTTAAAAATATCGCTTAGTCGTTCTCGTACAGCTACTCAGTTACATTCTTTTCAGAAGCATTATGCCGACAAAGATAACTTAGCTACTGAAGTTGAAAATCAATCCCGAATTATTGGTCATCTCATTAATAAATTAGGGGATCAAGAAAAAACTGATTCACAGCAAAAAACAAATGAGTTATTTCATGGTGTCAATGCTCTGAGTTTGATGACTTATTACCGTGCAGCTCAATTAATACAAGAAGGGCGTGAAGGTGAGGGTATAGCTGAATTTATTTATTTGACTCAAAATGCCCCAAGTTTTGAATTGCCTTATTACTGGCTTATTAATTTTTTCAAAAAATATGATATGCCTTCGCTCGCAGAAGCCTATATGAAATTACTCTCTGTAGAAAGTCTAAAGAACTCTCAAGTCGCAGACGAGAATTTTAAGGGCATAGTTGTCAACGCTTCAAAAGAAATTTCTAGTCATGACTTAAAAGAACTCTATCAGCTTTTAAAGAAGCATAATTATCAAGTTATTAGCTCAAAAAGAGCAGAAAAACGAGAACAGGAAAACGATTTGTCTAAGTGGGGGATGTTGAGTGCTCAACATCGTAAAATCTTTCATTACGGGAGCTCATACATAATTTACCTGAGTAAAAAAAATCAAAATATAATGGTGCAAATCAATCGCTCTAGAGATGGAAAAAAACTCCTTTACATGGACTATAGTTCGCTTCGTCAAGACAATTTTTCCAAGCTCATCGAAATCCTCCAAAATAAAGCTCAATCAAGTAAAAATGACATAAAGGACAACTCATCAAAAGAGTCGCATATTAAGGGTTCTTACCGCAATAAAAAGGAGTTTCTTGCTGATATCTTCAAGGATCTATCTCAAGGCCTTAATAAAGAGAAGAATTTATACATTTTAATTAAACATTTTTCAGATGAGTTTGGATCCCATCATGACAAGTTGTGGAGTGAATTATTTCGAGTCGAGAGTGATTTGGCCTTTTATTATAAAAGTGAATATCTCTATAAAAATACCAATTAAATTCAACTCTTTCTGAAGCTGACGAAATTAGAAGAAATATTTTTTACCATATGGGGAAAGGTTACCTCCGGCACAGGGAATCAAAGTATCACTCCTATATGGAGGATGTTAAAAAAATTAAACTCGACATTCCTTTAGTTATGAAATTTTCTTTGACATATAACCGAGCTTTCGACTTATTTAAAAAACAGCAATGGTTAAAGGCGAAAGAGACATTTTTAGTCGCAGAAAAATATTTAGAACAGCATGATTTTGAAGGTTCCACAAAAGGTGCTCATTTCTTAGCTTCTTTATATGAAATGCTTTCAATTTGTGATCAAAAGCTTAAACGCCCACAAGATCAGAACATCCAGCAACACTTAGCCAATTATAAAAAGCGTTTTCGCCAAGTTTATATCAAGGAATTTATTGTTGCCGTACTTAACTCAGGCGTCCAATACTATAAAAAATCTAAGACTGATTTTTATGCCTGGTATATCAATCCACAAAAAATCAGTTTTCATGAAACTCGTATCCAGCGTGATTATTTATTGAAAAAAGCAGAACTAAGTGAATGGCCTGTTATTCCACGAACTTTTAATGCAAAGAGCTACTTACTTTGTGAGAAATATGTGGAGCTTTACCTGAAATCTATAGCAATGAAGGAAAAGCCTAAATGGCAACACCAACGTTTTGAATCTTTCCTCAAAGCTTTTAGTCATTTAACCGTTCGTGTTAATTACCAGATCAAATCAGAATTCCAGTCAAAAGCCTTAGCTTTGCTTCCAAGATTAAATTTAAGTCAACAAGTCAAGCTACTTGCAGTTATGGGAAAATATGAGGACGCGGAAAGCTTAATTATGCGCTCCCGCGATAATGGTAACACAAACTATTTTTCTACTTTGAAGCAACTAAAAGAAAAAAGCTTGTCGCGTGTAGACCTATATAAATTCGAGAAAAAAGCCTATCTATCTCGAAATAAAAATTATTGGAATCGCCCCTCTATGGTCTATAGCTTATACAAAGATGCCCTTGATCAACGGGACTTTGTTTTTGCAGAGGAACTTATCCTTGATCTAAGTAAAAATAAACAAAGGGATGAAACGTGGCAGTACAGTTTCGATAGGGGCCTTGAGTATATGAGTATAGAGCTCAAAAGGCGTCAGGGGGAAAGTCTAATTGCTCTAGGCTTGTACCGAGACTTACAAAAGAAGCTATGGAAAAAAAAGCAATCTTACTGTTTTATCTCAAATATCGAAAAACTTGTCCATGAAAAAATCTTGTACCTCGAGACGGTTCCACAAGCGAATCATTTACCTAGCTTATGGAAAACGGAACCGAGATATACTGTAAATGATTATCTCCCAAACGGGGAAAAAGTCACTTGCCTTGATCATCTTAATCCGGAACAAAAGCAAATTTTCAATAAAATATACGCAGCGATCTATTTTAGAAGATCACTGAACTCGAGTCGCGTTATGGATAATGGTGGGCAAGAATTTATTGGTAAATTTGGAGCCAAGACAATCCCTCTAATGATTACACTCCTAGACAATGATAAGCGGACATGGCGTCAAGAATTCATTGCAGAAACTTTGTTAGAAAAAATGGCTCAGCCTAAATATGCTGGAGTTTTGTTAGAAGCTTTTAAAAGAGATTTTCAATATTTTGAGGTCGCCCTCAAAGCAAAGCCTGCTAAAGCAGCTCAAATACTTCAAGTAAATGCATGGGTCTTTGGTGGTGACCTTCTTCGAGTTCCTCTACGTATATTAGAGCACAAATTAAGACAACTGTATCCTGAAGTTTATGTTCAATGCCTTAGACTCAGTAGCAATTATGCACAAAACTTAGCTAGAGTACGAAAGGATCTACAAAATGCGACTATTGAGAATAAAAAAGAATTTCGTTTAGTTTTACGCAAGGCTTTAATTCTGCATAAAGCGAAAGAGGAAAATTCTTTCCATCAAACTTACCGTAACTCATGGCACAAACAGCTTTTCAATCGGGTGAAATTGATGGTTTACGCTTATTGATTGATTCAAGTCAATTGCCATTATCGCACAAATCATACCTTTCCACTTCTGAGCTTATGAAAATATTTAATGAAAGTACCAAGAACCTAAAGCTCAATACTCTCGGACAAATTAAAAAAATTATGTATAAGCTAGAATGGAATTATAGCTCAATGAAATGGGGCTTATCTGAAGAGGCTTTAAATAGTCCAGAGCTTCAAAAAATCATTGCTAGTGACAATAATATTGCGAGCTCAAAATTAGAAAAAATCCATGATAGCTTGGAAAACTTTAACTTGAGCCAATGGCAAGTTAGTAAATCCCAGATTAAGTCTTTCAGCCACAACCCTTTTGATCAGGATCATCCTTACACTAAATTAAGCGCAAGTGGAGTAGCTTGTCGCTTTGTTGATAATGGCCCCAATAAAGTTGCGAGTTTGAGGATCAAGCCCGGAAAATCCTCATTCCTGTACTATCCAATCAAGCACTCAGAAGATTTCGATAACTATCAATTGAAAGATCATTATACATCTCATAAATCACTTAAAAAAGGTCATGAGATGGGCGTGAGTGTAGTTAAACCTCTCAAATACCTATTACGATCTCATGCCGAGCCCAATAAGATCATTCTTCTTCAAGCTAAAAAGATCGATACCAAAGAATATCAATTATCTTATAAAGTATTTAAACTAAATGCAAAAAATTAAGCTTTGTAAATATAGCCCACACCATGAGCCGTTTGGATGATTTGAGGTGATTGCGGATCGAGTTCAACGAGTTTACGTAGTTGTGATATTTTTTGGTCAATGGAGCGTGTATTACCCGTGAACTCCATTTCCCAACAGGATTGAAAGAGCTGCTGGCGTGATACGGCTTCGTTTGCGTGCTTATAAAGGTGTTCAAGGATTTTTATATCTCTCAAACCTAATTCAATCACGTGCTCTTCACGTGTACAGCTTAAGCCCTTAGGATTGATTGTTAGGTCAGCCATAGAGAAGGTTCTTTGTGTTGTACTAGTGGACTTAAGACAGCGTCTCGTTACCGCTCTAACGCGTGCAATGACTTCTTTAATCCCAAAGGGTTTTGTTATGTAATCATCAGCACCCAATTCAAAGCCCTGGAGTTTATCTTCTTCTTGCGACTTGGCACTAAGGAAGATGACGGGTATATCTGAATCAACTTTGCGAATTTCGCGACAGACATCGTAACCATTGATTTCTGGCATCATAATATCTAGACAGATAAAGTCGGGTTTTTCATTGTGGTAAAGATCGAGGGCTTCACGGCCATTTGCGGCTTCCGCAATTTGGTAGCCTTCGTCTTCAAAGATATCGACAAGGCCTTCGCGGATGAGTATGTCATCTTCGGCAATAAGTACTTTCATGAAATGTTTCCTAAGTTGGGTAAAGTTAATTTAAAGCAGGCGCCTTCTTGTGAAGGTATGAGTTCGAGTTCACCACCATGTGCACGAGCAAAATCGCGGGCAATAGCTAAGCCAATCCCTGTTCCGGTAACTCCGTCGGACATTTGATTAGAAATTCGGTAAAATGATTGGAAAATTTTACCGTGGTGTTTTTTAGGGATCCCATGACCATTATCTTGAACAATGATTTCGGTTTGTTTTTCGGTTTGTAGTGAACTTATGTCAATAGTGCAATTGTCTGGTACATATTTTTCTATATTACTAAAAAGATTACCCATGATTTGGGTGAATAAATCGGGATCGGCAAGGATGCTTTTACTTGCGTTGAGGTGGCTATTAATCGTCAATTTTTTCTTATGGAACGCTAAATCAAATTTACTTAGTGTATCAGTACAAATTTGGTCGGGAATAACTTCATCAGTTTTAATAAAAATTTTGCCTTTCTCCCATTTTGCAAAATTGAGGACGTTATTAATCATCCGAGAGAGCCGATGTGATTCAGTGATGATGACATTGAGCCGTTTCATTACTTTGGGGTCTTCATCGTCTAAACGGTTTTGTAAAAGTTCAGCATACATTCGAATGTTGGTGAGCGGAGTCTTGAGTTCGTGGCTAACTTGGTTGGCAAAGTTGACTCGTTGCGTCGACTCAAGAATGTTTCTACGACGTTCGCGATAGAGCAAGAAACAAATACCAGAAAGGCTTAAAGCAGTTAATAAACTAAAGCCAATAAGGAAGTATTGCCTGAGTGGAGAAATAAAAACAGGTTCATTAAAATGGTAGGCAAACTGAAAGGATTGGAGCGGGGCAGGCAGCTCAGCCTTTAAGATATTCGAGTAAGTGCTTGGTTCCGTCGAAGAACGATAAAGCTGTGATTCAGCACTTCTTAAAACGAGTTGGTAGGATTCTTCACTAAGTTTATCAGGGATGTTTTTAATAATCTCACTGATGAGTCTATCATGATGGAGTTCTACACCAACAGTGAATTGGTCACTTGTTTGAGTCCATAATATGAGATTTAAGTTTTTACCTGCATACCAGGAATACCAGCCAGTGGATTTATCTTGGCTATTTGAATAAGTTTGGGGATCTCGCAAAATATGATCGTTTCTTTCTAAAAAATCAGCTTCTCGAGGCGTCAGGGCTTCACTAGATGAAAGTGGATAAATGATTTTACCCTTGGGGTTCAAAATAAAGAGGTGTTTGATATAAATGCTCGAGCTACTCAATTCATTGATGGACTCATTATCCATAGCCGTCTTCTTGAGCAAGGGCAGCAAACCCTTTTCAAGCTTTTCCAAAATGAGGGTCGATTGATTGACGGCGAGTTCAAGTCTTTCTTCTTCAGCAGCGTAGTAGCGTGCTCTTAGCATGCTTTCTTCAGATTCATTGAGGCGAGAGCCCAAATAAAAAATACTCAGACTCGGAATGAGAATGATGAAAGAAAAAATACTGATGATTTTTAAGGGCATAGAGACTCGTGAAATTAATTCACATAAAACTTAATTCTAAAAACTCATTTTAAACCTTCCAAGCTGTAAGCTTTTTGTAAATAATAAAAAAGGGAGCCACGTGAGCTCCCTTTATAAGTGACTAAATGAGTTTTATTGACTTACTTGTCAGTTTTAATGGAGTGATCTTTTAACCACTCATTAAGTTGTTCTTGAGTTCGGATATGCGGGACGCGTTCGACGTGACCATCACCAAATAGAACAAGGATAGATCCATCTTTTGCATTCCTGGACGTGTTGAGATCATCGCAATCTCAGGGTCTACCATACCTGTCCCCACAGTCCCTTAAGGGTCTACCATACCTGTCCCCACAGTCCCTTAAAGGGTCTACCATACCTGTCCCCACAGTCCCTTCTTAAAAGTCTTAATGAAGTCAAAATTTTTCACAACTAATGCTCGTGGTATCAAGATTGCGGAAACAGTGGAAGATTATATCACCATTCAGAAACTTCTGGGTGAGAAAATGTGTTTTGTAGCTGGCACTAAAATTCATACTCAACAAGGTTTAGTTAATATAGAGGATATAAAGCCTGGTATGATAGTTCTCGCTCGTGATGAGCAGAATACGAATCAGTCATACAAACCTGTTCTTCAAACCTTTGTAACAAAGCCAACGCTTCTCTATCACCTTTATTACACCATTAACAGCGGTGAGTCCGATGACGAAGATCCTGAGCTGATTTCCGGCACAGGTGAGCACCCCTTCTGGGTAGTTGCTAAACAAGAATTTATTCCTGTTGAAAAACTTGAAGTCGGAGATGTTTTCCGCTTAGCCAATGGTGAATTTGCGACCCTCGCAAAAATTGAAACCGAAAATGCCCCTAAAGGTGAAAGCTTCACCACATATAATTTTGAGGTTACAGACTATCACACTTACTTCGCGGGTGAATCAGGTGTTTGGGTTCACAATAGTGGTACGCGCCCATGTGAAATACTTATTGAACAATTACGTGAGGCTAAAAAGACTTTAGAGATTTCTGATGCTGATCTAGATAAAAAACGCTTTGATACAATTAAAGAAGTCCTCGCTTCAAATAACAAAAATTTAGATGATGTAGATTCTCTCCATTGGGCAAGAACATATTTAGATGCTAGTGATAAAATGATGGATGCTTATCCGACTAAGATTTCTATTGACGAGTATCCGAATTACAATAAAATTTTCAATATCATTACAAATACACATGGAGAAACAGTAGACGTTCATCATGTTGTTGAAAGGTATATACAACGTCAGTTAGATTTACCAGAAAGTGTTTTAGATGACGTACCTGGAATTGTAATGCCGTCTAACAAGGCTTCTTTAGATAAAATAAATGAAGGTTGGGATGCCAATAGACAAATAAAAGCAATGCATAGAGGAAGACTTGAAGAAGGTAGTATTAATCAAGCCTTACGAAAAGCAATTCCTTATGGACAAAAGCCAAAGACTTTTGCAGAAAAACAAGAAATTTTGGAAAAACTAAAAATATTATATGAGTCTAAACCTGAATGGGAAAAAATGTGGCCACTCGCTCGAGATATACTAAAAAAACGCCAAGCAGAGGGATATCTTCAAAACTTGAATATTCCAAACTAAAATATTAGGAGTGTGAAAATGCCAAAGGTTAACTGGAACTTTACGATAACATATGAAAAAACTAGAACAACCATATTGCAGTGTTTCATTTATAAAATTGAATGATTTAGATACTTTTCATTATTTGGAAAA